>JAUQOX010000068.1:0-603 GCA_030550695.1 Gemmatimonadota bacterium
AGTCATGTGCCGACTCCCGCCCCGTCGGTCTCGTTCCTCAAGTCGAGCCTGGTGAACTGCCGGCTCTTCTTGACCCAACCGTGGCCTGAGGGGGAAGCCTCGAGATAGGAGGCGAGCTCCCCCCGGGCCCGGTGGGTTTCGCCCAATTCGGCGAAGGCCCAAGCCAACAAGACGCTCAGTTCGGGGTCCTCCCCCCTGGTGGGGGCCTCGAGTTCTTCCAGAAGCTTCCGGGCCCGAGGGGGGTGTCCTGCCCGTGCCCACACCACCGCTTCCAGGGCCTGGACCTGCGGGGCGACCTTTGGCCAGAACCGCCACTGTTCGGCCCTGGCGCGAATAGAAGCGATTTCGCCGACCCGGTGAGGAAAGTCGGCCAGAAGCATCAGCTCACACGTGGGAGCTGGCCAATCTCCCTGCATACGTTCCCGCAAGATCCCGCACCATTTCTCGGCCTCAGGAAGGTTCTGAAGTTCCCACGCCGCCGTGAAAAGCCTCAACAGGATCTCCGGGGCGTTTTCGAGGGAAAGGTCCGCCTTCACCGCCCTCTGGAGCGCCCAGTAGGCCTCAGCCCATTCGCCGCGATGAAGGAGGACGGAGCCGAGAACG
>JAUQOX010000068.1:613-1072 GCA_030550695.1 Gemmatimonadota bacterium
CCGGGATCCAGGGCCACCGCCCGGCGGGCGTCGGCCTCCACCTGGGCCAACAGGCGGAACGAGCGGTCGGTGGGGTCCGGTTGGGCCAGGAGCCACTCCCACTCCCTGAAGAGGGCTCGGAGCTCCCGCACTTCCGCCTCAGGGGCTCCCCGGGCGGCCGCCTCCTCGACCAACTCCAGCCCACGACGGACCGCAGCCATCTTGGCTTCGGATCCCCTTTCCCCCCCCAACAACTCCGCCCAGAGGTTCCGATAGGCTATCTCGGCCCGGTAGAGCCACGGGAGGCCCCAATCCGACAGGGCGGCGGCCTCGGCCAAGACGGAGTCGGCCTTCCCGTAGACCACCAAAGCGGGATCCGTCAACCCCTGCTCCCGGAGGGAGGCCCCCACCTCCATGTCCCGCCGGGCAAGCTGAACGAGACGCACGGCTTCAGCAGGTGCTGAGGAGTTCAGCAGGCGC
>JAUQOX010000068.1:1082-12433 GCA_030550695.1 Gemmatimonadota bacterium
ACCCGGCCGGATTCCCGGCGGGCGAATTGGGCTGCCCCTCGGGCGAGAACCTCCACAGCATCCAGCGAGTCCACGGAGGGAACGTCCAGGCGCGTGTTGGCCAGGGTGGTCCCGGATCCCCCCTCGGAAAGGAGCACGTGGGCCTGGAGCCCGTGGGTGCCCCGGAGGAGGGTGCTCCGGACCACCACGGTCCCCGGCGGTGCCGAGGGCTCCCCCGACGCGTCGGCCACGACAGCCACAAAGCCGGCCTCCCCCAGCGTCCCGGCCAATCGTGCCTGGAAAGCTCGGGCCAAGAGGGCGTCTTCGCCCATGGCTTGGGGCATGGCCACAACAAAGGCGGTCCGCCCGGTCGGCACCCCCGGCGCCCGCTCCCGGGTCGGGGCCCACACGGACAGGAAGGCAAACATCAGGGCAAGGGTCGCCAGCAGGGACGCCAGCCCCGCTCGCCACCCCCCGCTTTCATGCCTCCCCCGGAGGGCCGGCGCAATCGCACCGACAAGCTCGTCCCTGGGACCGGGGTGGGACTCCCCGTGCTGCGGGCCGGGCGCTCCCCGGGACGGGACGGGACTTTCCCCGGGGGTGGTGGACCCATCCCGGGTTTCCGGACTGCTGACGCCGGGCCCGTCTCCAGGGCCGCCCATGTCTCTCTTCCCCCCACGCGGAGCGTGTTGAGGGGCGCCGGATCGGCAAATTCCCCCCCCTCGGTCCTCTTCCTCCCACTGGACCCGAAGCCGGTCGAAAAGACTCTGGGTGGCAGGCGCCGGTCGGGCTCCCTCTGCGGCCAGGGCGCTGCGGATCCCCTCGTAGACCTCCACCACCCCTTTCCGGTCGCCGATGCCGGCCAGGAATTCCATCAGACGACGGGCCTCCGCCTCGCCCCCTTGCCACCATTCCCACGCTTTCCGGGCCCAGAGGACCGCCTCCATGGGCTTCCCGTCCCGGGATTCCTCTTCGGCGAGCTTCCATGCCGAGGACGCGGCAGCCCTTTGCACCCCGTTCCGGGCCCGGTCGAGCCAGTGCTCGAACTGCACCGTTCCCGGCCCGTCGAAAAACCCGGGGAGCAGCTCCCCCCCGTAGAGGGCA
Source organism: Gemmatimonadota bacterium (assembly GCA_030550695.1). Taxonomy (GTDB): domain Bacteria; phylum Gemmatimonadota; class Gemmatimonadetes; order Longimicrobiales; family Gaopeijiaceae; genus JAUQOX01. The sequence goes on from JAUQOX010000068.1 coordinate 2,166, forward strand.
GCCGCATCCCTCCACCTTCCTTCCTCGTGGGCCCGGAGCAGCTCGACCGCGTCGCAGGTGAGCACGGCCGAGTTCACAGACAGGGAGTTTCCCTCCGCCTGGATGGCCGCCCCTCCCAGGGATCTCCGGAGATAATAGACGGCCTGGTTGAGGCTGGAACGGGCTTGGTCCGAGCTTTTCTCGGGCCAAAAGACACCGAGGACGGTATCCCGGCCCACGGGCCCCGAACGGGATTCCAGAGCCAGGTAGACCAGGAGCGCGAACCGCCGGGGCTGTTGGAGAACGGACTGGACGGGACGCCCCTCTTCGTTCCAAAGGCCCACCGTGCCCAAAACCGAGAGTCGATACGACATAGGGGCCCCTCTCACCCACCGGGTGAGCCAGAGGTGATCCTACCGGCACCACGTTTCGGCGGTGTTGCTGCCAGAGAGGGGAGAACCCCTTCCTCTCCCCCCCCAACCTCGTTCAGGAGAAGGTGGACATGCAAGCGACCGTTGTAAACGCCGCCCGTCGGTCTTTCTCCTACTCCACCGGGGCATCCCCCTCCGCGTGGCGCCCACCGGCGGATCGCCTGTGGGAGGTCCTCGGCCAGGCCCTCGACGGCCTGGGCTCCACCGGGGTAGCCTCCCTGCGGGAAGCTGACCGCCCGGGCCCTCACGTGGTGGTCCTCCTGGTGAGGGACGATGGCTTTTCCCTTCCCCGGGATCCCCGCCACCCCTGGGGTCTCCTCTGCGACCGGGAGGGAGAGGACCCCCAAGAGCTGTTTCGAGCCGACGAACTGCGCTCCCGTTACGGCCTCACCCGCCGGGAGGTGGAAGTGGTCCGCCTCTTGGCCGACCGGCTGCCCACCCGGGAGATCGCCAGACGGCTGGGGATCTCTCTCAACACAGCCCGACGCCATAGCGAGAGCATCCTTCGAAAACTGGCGGTGCGGAGCCGCCACGACATCCGGGACAGCCTCCTCGCCGGCAAGACCGGGCTTCCCCCCCGGAGCGACGAAGGGAGGTCCCGATGAGTCCTTCCTTCAGACCCCTCGGCGCCGTCGGACGTTGGCCCTACAGAACGGCGGAACACGTTGACGCGGTGAAAGGGGATCCCTCGAACACCAAAGTAGGCCGAGGTTTTCCCCAGGGGCAAGGGGAACCTGGCGACCCCCTACCACCTAAGGCTGGAAAGGAGACCATGATGAGCCCGGAGGAATCCACGTTCCAGGGGGAGGTGGTTCCCCAGGAGACCTGGTGCCCGCTGAGCGACGATGCCCTGGCGTTGCTCCCCTATACCTTCCTCGGCCTCAATCCCGACGGTTTCATTCTTCGGGCCGAAGGGCAGACCCCCGGGGGGCCTAGCTTGGCCCACCGGAAGGTCATCGGGGCCCAGTTCTTTTCGGATCTCTTTCGGGGTCCCCAAGCCGAAGAGGCCCTGGCCCGATACAAAGCCATGGCCCGTTCCACGGCGGATGACCGCTTCGTGACTCCCTTGCGGTTCGTCAGGGACGGGGAGGAGCGATTCGTGGAGCTGATCTTCACCTACTACGCCTCGGTAGGGCTCGGTTTTGTGCTCCTCCGGGAACCGGCGAAAAGCCGTCCCCTGGGGGGATAGAAGCCGTCCCTGGCGAAACCGACAGCCTTTCCTTACCCTTGCCCCGCGGACGGGGGGGCGGTTCTTTTGCCGCTTCGGCCCAAAAGCCCCCCGCGTCGCTGCCATCTTTCCCCGGCCGGGGCAAGGGATCATGCGCCTCAGCACCCGTCTTCTCCTACCCCTGCTGGCTGCCATCACGGCGGTGATGGCCGTCTTTGCCTGGTGGGCCCAGAAGCGGCGGGAGAGCACCATGCTGGCCGAGGCCCGGCGCGAAACCGAGGCTTTCGCCACCGCCTTCGGGGTGGCCTTGGAGGGGGCTTTCCGGCATTCGGACCCCGAGCAGGTTCAGGAGCTGGTCGATCGCTTGAGCCAAGAACCCAGTGTTTACGCCGTGCTGGTGTACGACACCCTGGGGGTGGTCCTGTTTGCCTCCCGCAGCCTGCCGCTCCTCGATGCTCCGCCCCTCGGGTTGGTTCGGCAGGCCCTGGCCACGGACGGGCGGGTGTCTTTGGAGCGGAAGATCTGGGACGAGGAGGTCTATTCGGTGCTACGCCCCTTCCGGGGCGAAGACGGGGCTGTGGTGGGGGTCTACGAAGTGGCCCAGCCTCTGGTGCCTATCCGGGCTGAAGTGGCCCGGACCCGCCAGCGGTTCCTCCTCAACACCTTCGTGCTTCTGGTGGCGGTGGCGGGGCTCACCTCATGGCTGGTCCGGAGGTTGGTTTCCCGCCCGCTGGAGCGGTTTTCCCGAGCCGTGGAATCCTTGGGGAGCGGCGACCTTTCCCACCGCATCCAAGAGGAGCTCTCCACGGGAGAGCTGGCGGAAGTGGCCCGGCAGCTCAACCGCATGGCCGACCGCTTGGAGGCCGCCCGTAAGGAACTCTTGGCGGAGTCCGAAGAGCGGGTCGCCCTGGAACGACGGCTCCAGGCTTCGGAGCGGCTAGCAGCTGTGGGAAACCTGGCGGCCCGGCTGGCCCATGAGATCGCCGCTCCCCTGCATGTGATCCGAGGGCGGGCCGACCTGCTCCTCAAGGGGGACCGGGGACCCGAGGATCGGGCCCGCCAGCTCCGGATCATCGTAGAACAGATCGACCGGATCACCGTCATCGTCCGGAACCTGTTGAGCTTTGCCCGGAGGCCCGAGCCCCGCATCCAACGAGTAGACCTCGCGGCACTCCTGACGTCGGTGTTGGAGTTTCTGGAGCCGGAGCTGCGAAGGGCGGGGATCGAGCTGGAGTGGAACTCCGAGCCTGCCCCGATGGTGGAGGGAGATCCGGACCTCCTGTTTCAGGTGTTCACGAACCTGCTCCTCAATGCCGTCCAGGCCATGGAGGAGCAGGACGGCGGGCGGCGGCTGCTTGCCGTCCATCTGGAGAACGATCCCCTTTCCCCTCCCGGGGAAAAGGCGCGCTGGGTGAGGGTTCGGGTCGAGGATACGGGGCCGGGCATTCCCGAGGAACTGTTGCCCTCCATCTTCGAGCCCTTCGTCACCACGAAGCGGGGTGCTGCGGGGACGGGGCTCGGTCTGGCCGTAGCCAAGGCGGCGGTGGAGCAGATGGGGGGGGTGTTGGTGGCGGAAAACCTGCCTTTCCCGCCGGAGACCGTGGGTCGGGAGGGGCGGAAGTGGAGGGGGGCCCGGTTCAGCGTGGTGCTGAAGGCCGCCAAAGGAGGAGGGGAGCTTGGCTGAACTCATCGTGCTGGTGGAAGACGACCGGGAACTCCGGGGGTTCCTGGGCGAGGTCCTGGAATCGGCCGGCTATCGGGTTGCTGCCTTCGGAGACGGCTGGCGTGCCCTTCAGGCCCTGGAGTCGTCGGCGGCCGAAGTTGACCTGGTGATCACCGACCTCCGTATGCCCGGCCTTTCCGGTGAAGAACTGCTGGATCAGGTACGTCGCCTGCGGCCCGAGATTCACGTCATCGTCATCACCGCCTTCGGGTCCATCGATTCGGCCATTGCCCTGGTCAAGGCCGGCGCCTACGACTATCTCACCAAGCCCTTCGGCTCGGACGAACTTCTGCTCTCGGTGGAAAGGGCCCTGGAGGCGAGCCGCCTTCGTAGACAGTTGGCCGAGGCGCGGCGGGGTGCCCTGGTGAATTTCCCGGGCCTGGTGGCGGTGAGCCGGCCCATGGTCCAGCTCCGGGAGATCGTCGGAAGGATTGCCGTTTCGCCTTTCCCCGTCCTCATTACCGGGGAAACCGGAACGGGAAAGGAGCTGGTGGCCCGAGCCATTCACCATGCCTCGGGGCGGAAGGCCTTCGTGGCGGTGAACTGTGCGGCGCTCCCGGAGAACCTGCTGGAATCAGAGCTTTTCGGGCACGAGAAGGGGGCCTTCACCGGAGCCGACCGGGACAAACCCGGGCTCTTCGAGGAGGCTGACGGAGGCACCCTGTTCCTGGACGAGGTGGGCGAGCTGCCCCGGTCCCTGCAACCCAAGCTGCTCCGGGCCCTGGAAGAGGGGGAGATCCGCAGGGTGGGAGCCCTGCGCCCCCGCCGCGTGGATGTGCGGGTAGTGGCAGCGACCAACCGGGACCTGGAGCGGGAGGTCGAGGAGGGAAGGTTCCGCGAAGACCTCTACTGGCGCTTGAACGTGGTGGCCCTCCACGTTCCGCCCCTCCGGGAGCGGTTGGAAGACATCCCGGTGTTGGCCCAGTACTTCCTCGAGAGGGCCGTCGGTCGGGAGGGCTCGGGATCCACAGCGGCGGGCGGCCCTGAAGGTGCCTTCGGCCTGAGTTCGGAGGCCCTTGCCCTCCTGAAGGCCTACCCCTGGCCGGGCAACGTGAGGGAGCTGCGGAATGCTCTGGAGGGGGCCGTAGCTCTCACGGGGAAGAGCTGGATCGAGGCGGCGGATCTCCCCGCCCGGATCCGGGACACCGCTGTTGGCCTTGCCAAGGTGGCGGGAGCCGCTGAGCATCGGCTTTCCCTGCGGGAGCTGGAGCGGGAGTACATCCTCGAGGTCCTGCGCCAGGTGGCCGGGAACAAGAGCCGGGCAGCGGAGATCCTGGGGATGGACCGGAAGACCCTGTACCGGAAGCTGGCGGAATACCGGCTGGAGGGGGACGAGGCAGAGACTTGAGGGAAAGTGTGGCATCCTGCCACAGGGTGGGGCGCCAATCCACATCCGCCACCGTTCGATCCCTGCTGGCCTCTCCGGCCGGAGCGGCCTCACCAGAAGGGGCGCCGCCGCCGAGGCAGGGTTTGCCCGAGTGGCGTATCTTTTAGCCTTCTGCGGCTTTCCGGGGGCTAAGACGGAGCCCCACGTCGAATCTGGCGAGAGGTGCGGCGCAGGGTGGGTTGGCCTTGGCCCGGTCTTTGCCTTCGGGTGGAGACCGAGAACGAAAACCGACCCCTGAGCGGTGGTTTCCTTGGGCGCATGATCCTCGTCGGCGTGGACTTCCAGGAGGGTTCCTGGGTGGCCCTGAACCGTGCCCGGGAGCTTTCCCGCATGACGGGTCTCCCCGTGGAAGTGCTCCATGTTACGGGTTACGGCGAGAGCCCGGATTGGAAGCCGGACCCGGGCCAGGTGGAATGGTTGGAGAAGGCGGGGCTTTCCCCGTCGGAAGTGAAGACCCGTTCCGGGGTCCCCTGGGTGGAACTGGTGCGTTACGCCCGGGAGCGGGGGGCTTTCCTGATCGTCGCTGGGCGGCACGGGGGTATGGCCTTCCAGCCCGCCTACCTGGGGTCCACCGCCTACCGTTTGGCCACCAGCGCGCCGGACCCTGTTCTTCTGGTCAGCGCGGCCCCGGAAGTCTTGGGCGAAGGGGGACTGGCCAGGGTAGGGAGGTCGGCCCTCGGAGGCCAACGTCTGTGAAGGAAGACTCGGCCCTGTTTTTTGTTCCTTTCGGCTGTCCGGCGCTCCGGACGCCGGCTGTACCGGCAGCCCACTCCGGATGACTCTCCATCGAGAAGGGGGTGACATGAAAACGTCCCGGATCCTTTTCACCGCAGTGGTTCTGTCCCTTGCTCTGGGCGGCTGCAGGAAGAAGCCGGCTCCCGCTCCGGCGCCTGAGCCTGCCCCGGCCCCGGTAGCCACCCAGCCCCAGCCCCAGCCGCCGGCACCTCCGGCCACCGATCCCAACCGGGAACGGGAGGAGGCGATCCGCCGGGCCCGGGAGATCCTGGAGCGGCGGGTCCACTTCGACTTCGACGATGCCTCCATCCGGCCTGACGCCAGGGCCATTTTGGACGAGAAGATTCCCGTGCTCCGGCAGTATCCCGATGTGCGCATCCTGGTGGAAGGGCACTGCGACGAGCGGGGCTCCAACGAGTACAACCTGGCCCTGGGGAGCCGCCGGGCCGAAAGCATCAAGCGGTACCTGGTGGATGCGGGGATCTCGGCGGACCGGATCGAGACCATCAGCTACGGAGAGGAGCGTCCCCTGGTGGCAGCCTCCAACGAAGAGGCTTGGGCCCAGAACCGCCGGGGCGAGTTCCGTATCCTGAGCGGACTCGGCGGCTGAGCCGCCGGGACCCGGGTTCGGGGACGGGTGAGGGGTGCCCCGCTCCGTCGGGGCACCCAGGCTGGGCTCCGTGTCCCGGCTTTCCGAGAAGATGAGGGGCAGGGGAGAGGAAGGTGTTGGATCCTCTGCGGGGCGGAGGGGGCGGCTTGCCTCCCTCCGCCGAGTTGTCTTTCTCCTGGGCCTTTTCCTGCTTTTGGTCTCGTCGGGCCTGGCGGTCTACGAGGTCCGGACTTCCCACTTCCAAGCGCAGTATTTCTCGTCGCTGGCACGACAGGCCCGTTTCGAGTTCCGCCCCGGGCCCAGCAGCCGCATGGTCTTTCCGGGCGAGGGGCCTTTCGACCTCCGGATGGGCTACTCCCTCATTCCCCGGTTCGTGGAAAGGGCCCGGCAGGCTGCCTTCGAGGTCGAGGCCCAAGCCCAGGTATCCGTAGGCTTCGAGGAACTCGTGCGGCGGGGCTACTTTCCGCCGTATCGGGAAAAGACCCAGGCGGGGCTGACCCTGCTGGATCGGCGGGGAGACACCCTGTTTTCGTTTCGAGTGCCCCAGAGGGTGTTCCCGAGCTTCTCCGCGATCCCTGAACTGGTCTGGAAGACCCTCCTCTTCGTGGAGAGCCGGGAGTTCCTGGACCCCCGCCATCCCACGCGAAACCCGGCGGTGGAGTGGGACCGTCTGGTCCGATCGGGTTTCGAATGGGTTCTAAAACGGCTCGGGAGCGACAGGAACGTCCCCGGAGCCAGCACCCTGGCCACCCAAATCGAAAAATACCGCCACTCCCCCGGGGGATTCACCGAATCGCCACGGGCGAAACTCCAGCAGATGCTGTCGGCTTCCTTGCGGGCCTACCTCGACGGCCCTGAAACCCTGGAGGCCCAACGACGCATCGTGGTGGATTACCTCAACACAGTGCCCCTAGCCGCGGCTCCGGGGTTCGGAGAGGTCTTCGGAATCGGGGATGGACTCGCAGCCTGGTTCGGCACGGACTTCTCCCGGGCCATGGACCTTTTGGCTGGCAAAGGGGACGCCCCCGAAGGGGCACCGGAGACCGGCCTCGTCTTCCGGCAGGTGCTGGGCCTGATCTTGGCCCAGCGGCGCCCCTCCTATTTTCTGCTGGATCCCGAGGGCAGGACGGAGCTCCATCGGCTCACCGACGCCTACCTACGGCTTCTGGAAAGGGAGCAGGTGATCTCCCCGGACCTGGCTCGCGCCGCGGCCGAAGCCCGGAAGAGCTTTGTGCTGCGGGCTCTCCCCCCCTCTCTCCCCGCCTCTCCGGAGATCCAGAAAGTGGCAGCCTCGGTGCGGGCTTCGGTGGCCGGGCTCTTGGGAGTCGAAAGCCTGTACGAGTTGGACCGTCTGGACCTGACGGTGAGGACGAGTCTCGACGGGCAGGTTCAGAAGGGGGTGCATGCCCTCTTGGATTCCCTCCGGGATCCGGCTTTCGTGCAGGCTCGAGGGCTGTCGGCGCCTCGTCTGTTGGCCCGGGGAGATCCCGCCCGGGTCCTTTACTCCGTGGTGATCGCTGAAAGGACGCCGTTGGGAAACCTCGTCCGGGTCCAGGCCGACAACTTCGAGGGGCCTCTGAACCTCAACGAGTCCTCCCGCCTTGAACTGGGGTCCACGGCCAAGCTCCGGGCCCTTGTCACCTATCTGGAGGTCCTGGAGGCCCTCTACCGGGAGTTGGCCTCCCTGCCGCGGGATTCGCTGGTTCGCCGCCCCGTCCACCCCCGGGATGCCCTCACCCGTTGGGCTGTAGAGGCCCTTGCCGCGCCTGTACCCCCGGCGGACCTCACGGCCTTTCTTTGGGCTGCCCTGGAACGCAGGTACTCGGCGAACCCCCAGGAGCGTTTCGTCACCGGGGGAGGGACCCAGACCTTCAGCAACTTCGACCGCACCTTTGACCATCGGGTTCTCACGGTGCGGGAGGGGTTCCAGCATTCGGTCAACCTGGTGTGGGTACGTCTCATGCGGGACCTGGTGAACCATATCATCTACCGGTCCCCGGAGGGGGTGGGATGGCAGGTGGAGAACCCGGAGAGTCCCCTCCGCCAGGCCTACATCGCCCGTTTCGCCGATGTGGAGGGGACCCGTTTCGTGGACCGGTTCTACGCCAAGCATCGCGGAAAATCCCGGAAGGAGATCCTGGACGCCGTGGCCTCCGGAGACCGTCTCGGCCCGACCCGCCTGGCGTGGGCGTTTCGAGCCATCCTCCCCGAGGCCTCCCCCCAAGAACTCCTCGCCTTTCTCCGGGAGCATTCTCCGGACGCCGACCTGTCCGAGATGGCTGTGATGGATCTCTTCCAGCGCACCGATCCCGAAGGGCACAGCCTGTCGGACCTCGGCTTCCTCAGCTCGGTGCACCCCCTGGAGCTTTGGGTGGCGCAGTACCTGATCCACCATCCCCAGGCTCGCCGAGGAGAAGTGGTGGCGGCCAGCGCGGAGGCGCGTCAGGAGGTGTACCGTTGGCTCTTCCGTACCCGACGGACGGCGGCCCAGGATACCCGCATCCGCTTCGTCCTGGAAATGGACGCCTATTCCGAGATCCATGAATCCTGGCGTCGCCTGGGGTATCCTTTCGAGAGCCTGGTGCCTTCCTTGGGGACGGCCATCGGGAGCTCGGGGGACCGGCCCAGCGCCTTGGCAGAACTGGTGGGGATTCTGATGGCCGGAGGGGTGAGGATGCCTACGGTACGGGTGGAGACCCTCCATTTTGCCCAGGGCACGCCCTTCGAGACCCTCTTGGGCCGGAGGCCCTCCCCCGGGGAGAGGGTCCTCTCTCCGGAAGTGGCGGAGGTGGCCCGCCGGATGCTGGTGGAGGTGGTGGAGGAGGGAACCGCCCGCAGGCTCAAGGGAGCCCTCCGGGATCCTGCCGGAGAGGCGGTTCCCATCGGCGGCAAGACGGGTACCGGCGACAACCGGTTCCGCATCTTTGCCCCGGGGGGGAGACTGGTGGAGTCCCGGGTGGTGAACCGCACCGCCACCTTCGCCTTTTTCCTGGGAGACCGCTACTTCGGGGTCGTGGCCGCCTTCGTCCCCGGCCCGGAGGCCGGGGACTACGACTTCACCAGCGCCCTCCCCTTGGAGGTCCTCCGGGCGCTGCTGCCGCTGTTGGAATTCGCCTGAGGTGAGCCACCCCTCGCACCCCTCCCCTGGGGAGGGGCCCGGCCCGGAGGTCAGTTCTTCCTTTCGACGGGTATCCGGATCCGCGTACGCTCCCACTCCAAGATGAGGTCACCAGCCCCGTTGCCCCGCGGCTCCCACCGGAAGGTGAGCTGTTCGACGGGATCGGGAAGGGTCTCCACAGGGCGCCGGAAACTGCCCACGTCGTCGGCCCGAACGGCGTCGTTGATGGGAATCCCCCAGCGCTGGTAATTCCGGTTCAGCACGAACTCCCATTCCCGCTCACCGGGGATGGCGTAGATCGAATAGGAACCCGCCTCCAGCTCCACGCCCCCCACAGCGGCCCGGAAAGGAAGGTGGAGGGCCGTGGCCTCGTTGGCTCCCAGCCGCCACGGCTGCCCGAAGGGGACGAGCGCACCCATGATTTGCCGGTCGTTCATTTTCGGCCGCCCATAGCACAGAAGGGCGTGTTCCCCTCCCAGGACGATATGGGTTTCCCCCAGCGGGGAAGGACGCTGGGCAGCCTCCTCGGGGGTGGCGTTCCGCAGCCAGCACGACGCCTGCTGGGCGGTAACGGGGGAAAATCCGGCGGACCCCACGGTCCAGAGGAGGCCGACAAGGAACCACGTGTCTCGGGGACGCATGAACACCTCCTTTTGGATGGGAACAGGACAGAATGGCAGGAGAAACCGCACAAGACACCTTTGGTACCGGGCCCCGCTCCGGGAGTTCCCCGCCCGCCGGGAGGGGGGGCGTCGCGGCGCCGCGGACAGGCAAAGTCACGGCCGGGGTGCGGTCTGGCGCCTGACCCCTCTCCCGCCCCGCGGGACGAGCTCGGCGGTTGAGGCGAAGGGCCCATCCGGGGGCTCCCCTCGCCCGGGCCGGGAAAAGTTGCCATCTTCCGGGCCAGGGGGGGCAAGGGTCGCAAGTCCCTGCTTCCAGCCGCCGCGGTGGGTTCGGCGCCCGGCAAAACGACGGGCGGAGATCTTCTGACCTTCGAAATCCATGAAAGAACGGCTCGTCCAGCTCTTCGAGGAACAGTTCGGTCGGCGGCCCGAGGCCATCCTGGAGATGCCGGCCGACGGCTCGACCCGGCAGTACTTCCGCATGGTCGCTCGCG
>JAUQOX010000337.1 GCA_030550695.1 Gemmatimonadota bacterium
TTCGGGACGGCCCACACAACGAGAAGTTGTCCTGGGTCCCTCCGCACACGTTGTAGAAGGGCTTGGCGTTGTCCACCGACAGCCGATAGAACTGGGTGACGGGTAAATTGGCGAAGAACCGCCAGGTCCTTCCGCCGTCGTAGGTTTCATAGAGCCCGCCGTCGTTGCCCAACAGGATATGGTCCGGATCGTGGGGGTCGAAGGCCATGGCGTGGTGGTCCACGTGGACTCCCCGGGCTTCCCAACCCGTCTGGGTCCAGGTTTCGCCGCCGTCGGCGCTGAAGTCCATGTTCGTGTTGATGGAATAGATGTGTCCGGGGCGGTGGGGATCCAGGAAGAGCTCGTGGTAGTATTCGGGGTTCCCCCCCACGAACCAACGAGGCTCAGGCTGGGTCTGGGCGGCGGTTCCCCCGCCCGCCGGACCGGCCCCCGCGGCCGCTGCACCCCCCCCCACCCCCCCCAAACCCCCCCCACCCCCACCCCCCCTGGGGGAGGGGTAATCCCCCCCCACGTAACCCTGCGCGGGCAAGAGGGGCACGAGGGGGGGCGGGCCGCGCCGGGTATCCAGCGCCAGGGCGATCCGCCCCATGTCCGTGTCCGGCAGTCCCTTGGTCAGCCGCCGCCAGGTCTTGCCGCCGTCGGTGGACTTGTAGATCCCGCTCTCCGGCCCGCCGCCGATGAGTTGTCCCACATGTCGCCGGCGCTGATAGGTGCTGGCCCAGAGGACATCGGGGTTCGCAGGGTCCAAGACCACCTCGTTCACGCCGGTGTCGTCGCTGATCTTGAGAACGTTGGTCCAGGTCTTGCCGCCGTCGGTGGTCTTGAAGAGCCCCCGGTCGCCCCCGGAGGCAAAGAGGGGCCCCTGCGCGGCCACGTACACCACGTCGGTGTTGCGGGGGTCCAGGACGATCTTGCCGATGTGCTCGGACCTCTCCAGGCCCACCCTCGTCCAGGTCCGTCCGGCATCGGTGGACTTGTAGAGCCCTGTCCCGAAGTGGGCGCTCCGCTGGCTTTTGTTTTCCCCGGTACCCAGCCAGAGAACGTTGGAATCGCTAGGATCCACGACGATGCAACAGAGGGTAAAGGCCGCGCCTTTCCCGTCGAAGATGGGCTCGAAGGTCACCCCCCGGTTCACCGTCTTCCAAAGACCGCCGAAAGCCGAGGCCACATACCAGACATTCGGGTTGTGGGGATCGATGGCAATGTCCTGGATGCGTCCGGTCACCAGCCCGGGCCCCAAAGGCCGGAATCGGAGGGCCGCCAGCCACTCCTCGTCGATCCGCAAGGGTTGGCGGGCCGAAGGCCGCTGAGCCGCTGCGGCGGTGGAACAGAGGAAGAATGCCAACAACCACCAACCGACCAGACGAGTTTTCATGGGCGCACCTCCCGGTCAAAGTCTTTCGCGTCGGTGGAACGGTGGAACTCGGTCTTTCGGGGTGCCGGGTCGCCGGGGTCCTCCACGGAAAGCCTCAGCGCCTGGGGAGGGCTCCCTCCCGGCAAGACTTGGCTCTTTTCCAACCGGGGGGATCCTACGCAGGAGCGGGGTGGGAGGCAACCGTCCCTGGAGCCGGGCCGACGGGGTGCGCCCCCGCTGAGGGTCCGGGCGGGCCGGGGACCGAACCACGAAAGGGGTCGGCGGCGAGGGCCTGCCGGACGGCATCCCCCCTCCCTCAGGAGCCCTGGGAGAGGTAGTTTGCCCCTGGGGGGACCGGGTGCGGAGAACCAGCGGGGGGATGGGGGGCAGAGACCGCCGTCCAACGCGTCCTTTTGGTCCAGGAGGATCGCCATGGTCGAGGAATTCAAGAAGTTTGCCTTGCGGGGCAATGTCCTGGATATGGCGGTGGGCATCATTCTCGGGGCGGCCTTTGGAACCCTCGTGAAGTCCCTGGTGGAAGACGTCCTCATGCCGCCCATCGGTCTCCTCCTTGGGGGGGTGGATTTCTCCGACCTCTTCCTGACCCTCCGTCAGGGGGAGCTGGGCCCGGGCCCCTACGCAACGTTGGCCGCCGCCAAGGCTGCGGGGGCGGTCACCGTGAACTACGGCGTGTTCCTCAATGCAGTCCTTTCCTTCTTTATCGTGGCTTTCTCCGTGTTCCTCCTGGTCAAGGCTTTCAACCGCTTGCGGGCGAAAGAGGAAGCCGCCCCCCCGCCTCCGCCGACACCTTCGGCCGAGGCAAAGTTGTTGGCCGAGATTCGCGACATCTTGAAGACCAGACCCTGACGGCATGTCCGACCTCAGAGGGAGTGCCAAGCCATGGAGTTTCTGAATTTCTTGCTGCTGCTCACCGCCGGTTGGTTGGTGTGGAAACGGCCCGAAAAGGAGCGTCTGGCCTTCGGCCTGTGGGTGACCGGTGCCCTTCTCATGACCTTCCTGTTCCTGTTGGGGACCCATGGATCCCTTCTGCCGGGGGTCAACCTATGAAGCCGACCGCCCCTGATCGCCCGGAGGTTGCGGTGGCAGAATTCCCTCGGGGAGCGGTGGGTTGGATCCCGGAGGGCCGGCTTCGCACGGCCCTGGCCTGGGCTGTGGCGGCCATGATGATCTGTCCGGTGGGGGTGGCAGTGGTGCTGGGGGTGGCTTTCGGCGAGTCCCCGTGCATCCTCTGTTGGGCTCAGCGGACTTCCATGGTCCTCCTGGCCCTGCTGGGGCTCTTCATTTTG
>JAUQOX010000338.1 GCA_030550695.1 Gemmatimonadota bacterium
GCGGGGATGTAGGTCAGCCATACCAGCCCCAGGGTGAAAGCTCCCAGCTTTCCGAGCCTCCGAAGGTCCCCCAGTTTGCCCACCCCCAGGAAAACCGTCACCACCACCAAGGGGAGGACCACCATCTGCACCAGGTTCACAAAGGCCGTTCCCAGCGGCCTGGTGGCCGTGGCCAGGCGCACCAGCAGGTCCGATCCGGAAGCCGAAGCCACCAGGCCGAAGGCCAGGCCTCCCGTCAGGCCCAAAGCGATGGCCCGGTGGGGAAGGGTACTCCTTGACATACCTCCTCCGCTTCGTCGAGGAATCGCTGCGGCGGCAACCTACCGGCAAAGGGGTGTTCAGGGCAACGGAGGGACCTCCCGCAGAAGGGTCCCTCGGCCCCGGTCTTGACACGGCCCGGCCAAGCTCCCCGTCCCCCGAGGCCTACCCGTTCGAAAGGTCTGGTGGCCTGCCTGGCTGGGAGGGGCTACCTTGGGGGCAGGGCATGGTGGGCAGGGGGCTCCCTCCTTTGAAGGAAGCTGGCCGGCCAAGGCGTACAAGTTGAAGGGCCGGCTGCGGAACCCCCCCGCTGGGGCCGGAAAAGGAAAGAGCGGAGCCCCCTGACCCGGCTGCCGGCCGGCCCTCTGCGGACGTTTGGGCCGATCCCCGTTCTGGCCTTGCCCAGGAGGAGAAGTTCCCCATGAGCCTGACCCTCGGTGCCCCTCCACCCCTCGTCATCTCCCCTAAGTCGGTGGGCCGGGGAGGTGCAAAGCCCGCCTCCCGGAGGCCGGGAATTTTCCCCCTCGTTCTTTTCGCTGCGGGCGCCTGGGCATCTCCCGGCGGCGCGGACCTGCCCGCCTTCCAGGTTGCTGCTTTGCCGACGGACCCCTGGAACCGGGCGGCGATGGACTGGCTCGAGCTCCTGAGGGCCGGGCGCTTCGACGAGGCGGCGGCCCGGGTGGATCCCGCGGTCCCCCCCGGGGCCTTGGGAGCCGAGCAGCTCCGAACCATCTGGGGGCAACTGACGGCCCAGGTGGGAGGGCTCGTGCGGCTGGAGACCGGCCAGGTGACCCCGAGTGGTGGGTACCACGTGGTCGACCTCCCTGCCGCCTTCGAAAAGCAGAACCTTACGGTACGGGTCGTCCTCACCGACTCCCTTCGGGTGAGCGGGCTCTTCTTCCGCCCCCCGGCGCCTCCCGCCTACGAACCCCCTCCGTATGTGGACACCACCCGGTTCCGGGAAGTGGAAGTGGAGGTGGGGAAGGAGCCGTGGCTCCTTCCGGGAACCCTCTCCGTCCCGGCGGGTGCCGGGCCCTTTCCGGGTCTCGTCCTCGTTCATGGCTCGGGCCCCAACGACCGGGACGAAACCATCGGGGGAAACCGTCCCTTCCGGGACCTGGCCTGGGGCCTGGCCAGCGGCGGAGTGGCCGTCCTCCGCTACGACAAACGGACTCGGGTCTACGGCGGGAAGCTTCCCCCCGACCTGGGGTTGGAAGCGGAGGTGGTGGAGGATGCTCTGGCCGCCTTGGACCTCATTCGACACCGTCCGGAGGTGGATCCCGACAGGGTGTTCCTCCTGGGGCACTCCCTCGGAGGGATGCTGGCCCCTGACATTGCCCTACGGGACGGGAAAGTGGCAGGGGTTGTGGTCCTGGCGGCACCTCTTCGTCCTTTCACGGCCGTCCTCCGCAGCCAGCTGGAATATGTGGCGAGTCTCGCGAGAGCCGGGGACTCGGCGGGCGTTGCCGAGATCCGGTCCCTCCTTGACGAGGTCGGGCGGCTCGAGAGGGGCGAAATGGGCCCGGAAGAAAAGATTCTGGGGGTCGGGGTGGCGTACTGGCAGGAGGTGGCCCGTGTGGATCCCCTCGCTGCGGCGCTCCGCTTCCCAGGGCGCCTCCTGGTCCTGCAGGGGGGCAGGGACTATCAGTCCACGGAAGAGGACTTCCAACTCTGGCGCCGGGGCTTGGAGGGGAAGGCGGGGGCCGACTTCCGGTGGTACCCTTCCCTGAACCACCTCTTTGCCCCGGGGGAGGGAACGGCCAAACCGGAGGAATACACCCAGGGGGTCGGCCACGTGGATCCCCAGGTGATCCAGGATCTCCTGGATTGGTTGTTGCACCGCGGCTAGGGGGGCCCCAAGCCACAACGGCTGGACCGAATCGCGGCAGGTCAAGCAGATCCTCCGGTCTCTGGGGGCCCCCGCCGCGGCCAGCTCCTCGGGGAAGGACGGCTAGCCCCGCGAAGATCGAAAGACTCCAGCCAAGACCTCCTCCAGGATGGCCACGGCCCGGTCCGCATCCGCCTCCCGGAACACCAGGGGTGGGCGGAACCGGATGGATCGGCTGCCGGAAGGCAGGACGGCCAATCCCCCCTTCCAGCACCCCGCCCGGACCTGATCCCGGGTATGCCCGTCCGCCAGGTCGAAAGCCAGCAGCAACCCCCGGCCTCGGACATTCGTTACCCCCGGGAACCGGTCGGCCAGGCGCTCCAGGCCCGCCTTGAAGTATGCCCCTACCCGGGCAGCGTTCTCCACCAGACCCTCTTCGTGGATGATCTGGAGATAGCGGGCACATCGCACCATGTCCACCAGGTTCCCTCCCCAGGTGGAATTGATCCGGCTGGAGACTTTGAACACGTTGGCGGGAACCTCATCGATCCGGCGGGTGCTCATGACGCCGCA
>JAUQOX010000069.1 GCA_030550695.1 Gemmatimonadota bacterium
CTGCGCTTGACCCTTTCGGTCTGGGCCCCGCATCGGGGGCAAAGCTTGCTCCCCGAGACAAGCCGACTGTAGGCCCGGGCCCAGAGATCCAACGCCAGGAGCCCTCCCCCTGCCGCCGCCAGGGCGATGCCCCAGGCGAAGCGGGACACGGAAATTTCGGGGTGGGTTCCGAAGCGGACCTGGAGGTAGACGGAATGGACCCGCTGGAGGCCGTGGGAGACGGCCCCCGTGGCCCACTCCACCCCCACAATCAAGAGGGCGAGGCCCAAGACCTCGACGAGGCGCTTCATGGAAGGGGCCCGGGGCCCCCCGGCGGGAGAAGGCGGGGGAGGGGGAATGGAAGGCGCCGGCTCAGGATCAACGTCGGAACGTTCCTCGAAATTCGTTCGCCCTACGTCGAATCCCCGGGAAGGGGAGCCACCGCGGGCGGTCCGGAACAGCTCAAATCATTGAAAATTAACGAAAAAGGCGCGGAATTGGAACGGGCGCCGGCGTTGCAGGCCCAGCCCCCGAGTACCGGCTTGGAACCCTTTTCCCTTGGAGGGGCCGAGCCCTGGGGAGGCCCTCCATGGACGACTCGGACGGTCAGGCCCTAGTTTGGGCCGACCTCCCATCCCCATCCATACCCAGGAGGGACCATGACCGATTCCAGACCAGGCTCCCAACCGACCGGAAACCGCGTGGGCAAGGGGTGGGTGCAAAGAGCTCTCGACGCGGTGGAGACCGTCGGCAACAAGCTCCCCCAACCCGTGACCCTCTTTGCCATCCTTATGGGGCTGGTCCTGCTGGCCTCGTGGGTGGCCGGCACCGTGGGACTCAAGGCCACCCACCCGGGGACCGGACAGGAGATCGCCGCGGTGAACCTCCTGAGCGCCGCGGGCATCCGTCGGATCTTCACGGAAATGGTGAGCGTCTTTGCCGCCTTCCCTCCCCTGGGCCTTGTCTTGGTGGTCATGATCGGGATCGGTGTGGCTGAGCGGTCCGGATTCATCGCCGCGGCCCTGAAGTCCTTCGTGGGGAGCGTCCCCCGGGTGGCCATCACCTTCTCCATCGTCACCGCGGGGATGCTCTCCTCGGTGGCCGCCGACGCCGGGTACGTGGTCCTCATCCCCCTAGGGGCGGCTATTTTCGCCGGCATGGGGCGCCACCCCCTGGCCGGACTGGCGGCGGCCTTCGCCGGGGTTTCCGGCGGCTTCGGGGCGAACCTCTTCCCCACCAGCCTGGACCCCCTGTTGGCCGGGTTCACCGAACCGGCGGCCCGGATCCTGGACCCCGACTACACCGTGAACCCCATGTGCAACTGGTGGTTCATGGCCGCCTCGGTGCCCTTGGTGGGGGTGGTGGGGACCCTGGTCACCGAGCGGCTCATCGAACCCCGCCTGGGACCCTGGGGGGTGGAGGGAGGGCAAGGGGAGGCAGAAGGAGGACTGACCGAGCGGGAAAAGAAGGGACTGGTGTGGGCATCCGTCTGGTCGGTGGTCGTCCTCGGGTTCTTTGTCGTTTTGGCGTTGCCCCGTTTTCAGATCTTCTACGACGCCGAGCAGGGGTTCACCCCCCTGTACCGGAGCATCGTGCCCATCATGACCATCCTGTTCTTTGTTCCCGGCTTGGTTTACGGGATCGTCACCGGCTCCATCACCGGCGACAAGCAGGTAGCCAAGATGACCGCCGAGTCCATGGGCACCATGGGCGGGTACATCGTCCTGGCCTTCGCCGCCGCCCAGTTCGTGGCCTACTTCAACTGGTCCAACATCGGCCTCATCCTGGCCGTTTTCGGGGCCGACGGGCTGAAGGCCGTAGGCTTCACCGGGATCCCCCTCCTGGTTTCCTTCATCCTCGTGGCCTCGGTCATCAACATCGCCATCGGGAGCGCCTCGGCGAAGTGGGCCATCCTAGCCCCCATCTTCGTGCCCATGCTCATGCTCATGGGCTATTCGCCCGAGACCACCCAAGCGGCTTACCGCATCGGGGACTCCTACACGAACATCCTCACGCCCCTTCTCCCCTACTTCCCCCTGGTCATCACCTTTGCCGCCAAGTATGTGAAAGACGTGGGGATCGGAACCATCATCTCCCTCATGCTGCCCTTTTCCGTGGCCTTCGCCGTGGTGCGGATCGCCATGTTCGTGGTGTGGATCCAGCTCGGCTGGCCCTTGGGGCTGGAGGCGCCCATCCACTATGAGCCGTGAGGAGGGACCCCGCCCATCCCCCCTTAGGAGGAGTCGCGGCGGCCGCGACGGTGGGGGGTCAGCTCGGGCCCCCGCAAGACGACATCTGGGGGCCCCTCCCCCCCGAGGAGCCCCCATAGCCCCGGCGGGACAGGACGATCCTCAGCTCCCCTCCGGGAAGAGCAGCCGGATCCCCTCGTCGGAAGTGTACACGCATCGGTTGTTGTGGCCACATCCCACCACAACCACCACCTCCTGGTTGCCTCCCAGCCGCTCCTTCACATACCGCGCAAAGGCCTGGGCCCTGGCCAGCCGGGTGGGACCCTGGGCCATGGCCTGACACGAGCTGTCGAAGCCACTGAGGGGCAGAATGTCCACTTCGCCCATGAGATACGTGAGGGGCCGGGCAACCATCTGGCGCCGAAGCTGTTCGTCGCTCTGGTCCGCGGTATAGCCGGTGCGGTTCTGGAACCCATAGGGCCATTGGTCGTAGCCGGTGCACCCGCCGCCGTCCCCCAGGTTCCGGAACGTGGGGGTGTCGGAGGGGATTTCCGCCACGTAGCCGGGGGCATTGGCCGAAAGACTCCACGCCGCGGCCGTGGGCCGCTCCGGGCCCGGATAGGCATAGCTCGACGGGTTCGAAACCACGTACCGCACCGGCACGCCCAGCCCGTCATGGACGCGGCTGGACATCTGATAGCGGGTGGTAACTTGCCCTCCGGCCGAATGCCCCGTGACCACGATGGAGCGGAGGTTCGGGAAGACCTCCTTCCGGGCCACCTTCCGTAAGATCTCGTCCAGGAAGTCGAACGACGTCACCGCCGGGTGGCTCAGGGAGGGCCCGCCGGAGCGCCAGGTGCTGCAGTTCCACGAGATTTCCCCCGGGGCCAGCTCGTCACGGCACCCCCGCCCGTCATTGGAGGCCATACGGGGCGCGATCATCACGGAGGTCTCCAGCTTCCCTGCCAGGAAGGCCGCCGCCACCGCGGTGCGGAAGTAGTCATGGGCGTTTCGACTCGCGCCGTGGACCATGACCACCGCGTGGGTGATGGCTTCGTTGCGCCGGTCGAGGGGGTGGCTCCGATACACAAGGGACCGGCCCGGCCCGCCCCCTACGGTCACCCATTCGGTACACTCGGGGGTGGCGGTAACGCAAGGCCCCGTTCGAGACGGTTGGGCCACAGCGGGGAAAGCGTGGAAGGCTGCCCCGAGGAGGGCTGGAGCGGCAAAGGAACGGAGGTTCATGGCAGGCTCGCAAGGGATAGACGTTCCACCTCGTAGGGACCGGAGGAAACTTATCCAGCCTGGCCGCTTCCAGAAACGACCCCCCTAGGCCCTCCCCCCAGGGTGTCTACCGGGCCGGCTGCCTTGTCGAGCCCCTGGCCGGTTTCCCTGCTCCCGAGCGCAGAAGACGACGAGGGCCGGCCCCCCCTTTCTCCAGGGGGAACCGGCCCTCCTTTGCAGAGCGATGGCCGAGTCGGGCCGGGACCGGCTCAGTCGGAACGCCGGCGGCCCTCTTCCTCAGCGAATCCCCATCTCCATCTCCTCCGCCTGCTGGGGTTGCCGCAGGCGGGGTGGACGGCCGAAGGCGTAGCTGAAGCTCAAGGTCACTTGGCGGGCGTCGAGACGCCGCAAGAAGTCCTGTTCGTGGAGTTCGTCGGCGGTGATGAAGCCGAAGGCCATCTTCCCCAAAGGATCACTGACCCGGAGGACCACGTCGCCTTTGCCGTCCAGCACCCGGTGCCGCAAGGAGAGGTTGCTCACCGTGAACGACCGCATGCGGCCCTGCTCGATCTTCATGGGAGCCCGGTACATCAGGAAGGCCTGGAGGTCCGTGTTTACCCCGAGCCGCAGCGACGCGTTTCCGCGGAGGGACCAGGTAAGGGCCTCACTGGCCAGGCCCTCCTGGAGGTTTTCGGCGTTGGTCGTCACCTGGGCCACGTTTCCGCCCAACATCCCGCTGAGCCGGCCCCCCAACCGCCCGGTGGCCGTCACGTCCACACCCCATTGGGAACTCCGGTCGAAGTTCCGGAAGGTGGTGGTGGAGATTCCCGTGGCCGGGTCCACGGTCTTGTAATGGCGGATCAGGTTGGTCGTCACCCGCCGGAACGGCGTCGCCTGGAGGGTACCGAGCCGTCCCGTGGTCTGGAGGGTGAGGTCGAAGGACTGGGTGTACTGGGGAAGGAGGGAGGGGTTCCCCACCAGGAGGCTCAGGGAGTCTTCCTGAAGGGGGAACGGGTTGAGCTGGTTGGGCCGGGGCCGCTGAACCCGGCGGCTGAAGCTGAGGCGGGCGGTGCGGCCCGAGCCCAGGTCCACGAGGGCGGCGGCGCTGGGATAGAAGCTGGTGTAGCGCTTGTCGTACCTCTGGGCCAAATCCGGGAGCTCGAACCGGGTGTCGGCGTGCTCCACCCGCACCCCGGCCTGGAAACTCACGGCCCCCCAGCCCCGCGAGGCTTGGGTGTACCCAGCGTAGATCCGGGTCAGGTAATCGAACGCGTCACCCCCGCGGACCCCCTCTCCAGCCGGGGCCGGGGCGCGGAACAGGTCGGTGTTGATGAGCCGCTCCTCGGCACGGGCGCCGGCCTCCAGCTTGACGCTCCCTAGGGCCCGGGTGAGGTCCATCTGGAAGGACGCTTCCCGGTTGGAGGTCTCGTTCCGGGTGCGTTCCCGGACGTTGGTCAGGGAGGCATCGCCGTAGCGGGCCTCCGAAACGTCCCGATTACCCGTCACCCGGGCTTCGAGGGCAAGCTCCTGGCTCCCTGGAGCCGGGACGTGGCGGAGACTCAGGGTCAGATCCCCCGAACTCAGGTCCCGCTCCGAGCCGGTTGCGCTGGCCCAGACCCGCGGCGGCTCCGCCGCTCCCGCCACGAGGCGGAAATCGTTCACCGTGCGGCCCTTGTTCCCGTTGAGGTTTCCGGAAGCCTGCAGGGAAAGGGTGGTGACGGGGCGGAGGCGGAAATCCACGCTCCCCATGAGGGAGTGCCCCAAGGACTCCTGGAGCCCTCGGCTTCCCTGGAAAACCGCCTCTCCGGCCCTTTCACCAGCCAGGTTGAGGCGCCGCATCGTGCCCGTGGGCTCCCGGAGGTCGCTGTTCAGGGCGTACATGCCGGCCAGGTTGAGGCGCCCCTGCTGGAAGCCCACCGTGCCCGAGGCGTTGAACCGGTCCCACGAGCTTCCCGCCACGGTCAGGGCCGCGCTCAGGCCGAGGTCGGTGTTCTGCCGGAGCACGAGATTCACGATCCCGCTCATGCCTTCGGGGTCGTACTTGGCCGCCGGGTTGGGGATCACCTCCACCCGGTCGATGGTCCCCGCCGGAAGCTGCCTTAGGAAGAGGGCCAGGGCATCTCCCCGGAACGGGGCGGGCCGACCGTTGATTTGGATCACCACATTGCCGCCCCCCCGTACACTCACCCGGCCGTCGGCGTCCACGTCCACGCCGGGCACGTTGCGGAGCACATCTGCGGCGTTTCCGCCGGCCGCCGTTGGAAGATCCCGGGCGCTGACCACAGTGCGGTCCACCTCCATCCGCACCACCGACCGTTCGGCTCTGACCTCGATCCCCTCCAGGACCAACGCACTGACTTCGAGGGGGAGCGCGCCCAACTGCCGCACGGCACCTGGCGCGAGGGCCAGATCGCCCACCACCGCCGGGACGTAGCCGAGCATGGTGGCCCTGAGGTAGTAGGTCCCCGGAGGAACCTCGTCCAGACGGAAACGCCCGCTGCCGTCGGTAAGGGTTCCTGCCACCAAGGAGGAATCCCGGGCCGAGCGCAGCTCCACCGGGGCTGCTTGGAGGGGCCGCCCGGTCACCCCATCCACCAGGGACCCGACGACGGCCGCACCCGGCACGGATGTCCCGGGACCGCCGGGGCGGGGAGTGTCGGTGGGTCCCCGGAAGCCTCCCGCCCGGTCCATTCCGGTCATTTGCGCTCCCAGGGAGCCGGTGAAGGTGGCCCCCGCCAAGAGGAGCGCCGCCGCAAGTCGCATTCGAGTCGCCATGTCTTTCTCCATGAAAAAGGGGTGTTCATCATATGATAAACGACTGTCGAAGTTTTGTCTAGATCTGGAAGGAAGAAAAGGGGAACGAGGGGGGGGACAGAGGGAGAGGGGGGGGTGGAACAGGGGAAGGGATGGAGGGCCGGTGAAGGTGACGGAAGCCAGCGGAGGCAGGAAACGGAGGACCTTCCTTCGGCGAACCCCCGGCGGCTCAAAAAAGGGAACGGGGACGGATTTCCCAGGACCGGAAGGGGACGCCCCTCCCACCACGGCATCACCCGCCAAGTCCAGGATTCCCCACGATCGAGGGGGAGGGGGTCCGACGGCAGCCGATCTCGTCCCCTACGGTCCCCGAATCGGGTCTAGGGGAGAGGTTCCCCCCGTCACGCCACGGCCACGAACTCCTCCCCCTCCCGCCACCCCGCGTCGGCCAGGGCCTTCCGGATCTCCTCCCGGGCTCCCGCCTGGCCCACCGCCGCTACGCAGAAAACCCCCCGCCGGTCTAGGATCCGGGCCGGCGCCACCACCGGCGCTCCGTGGATGGTTTGGCCGATCTTCCGAGGGTCCAGGTCCACGAAAGCGGCGATCCGCCCCCCCTGGGCCAGAAGCTCCCGGGCAAAGGCCTTCCCCACAGGACCCGCCCCCCACACCAGGACCGGAGGCGGCGGGCCGGACCCCGCCAGACGGGTGCGCAGAAGGAAGTGCACCTTGCAGCGGAGGAAGGCCTGAGGGGTATACGCCGGGGCTCTCCGCGAAAGCCGGTCCGGCCGTTCCCTCCAGAGGAGGAGGACCTGGTCCCCTTTGGCGAACCGGGCCCCCGCCTCCCACAGGCGAAAGACCAGGTCGTAGTCCTCCGGCCACCCCTTGGCCCGGTAGCCCCCCACCAGGTCCAACAGCTCTGCCCGCAGGAGAAGGGTGGGATGGGGGAGGGGGCACTCCACGAAAAGGTCCCGCACCATGGCTTCGTGGGTGGTAAGGTCGTTGATCCAGGCTTCGTACCGGAGGCTCCCCTCTCCAAGGCCCTCCCGGGGGAAGTACCGGACCCGGGCGCCCACCACCGCCGCCACACCCCCTTGGCGGGCCACTTCCATCTGTAGGAGGAACCGGTCCGGTAGGGCCACGTCGTCGGCGTCCATCCGGGCCAGGTACTTCCCCCGGGCCTGGGATCGAGCGCGTTCCAGGGCCGGGACGATCCCGGAAGGCGCCTGGGAGAACACCCGAAAGCGCCGGTCCCGGAGAGCAGCCTCCTGGAGCATGGCCCCGCTGGCGTCGGACGAGCCGTCGTCCACGGCCACGACCTCGAAGTCCCCGAAGGTCTGTTGCTCCAAGGAAGCCAGAGCCTCGGGCAGATAAGCCTCGGCGTTCCTTACGGGGAGGAGGACGGAAAGGGGAGGCGGGGCGGCCATACCCTCACCCCTCGGCCGCCTCGGCGCCGACCCGGCGAAGGGAAGCCCCGACGGGCGTCCACGGTTCCATCGGCCCCGTCACCCGTCGAGGACCCTGGCCAGATAGCGCCCCGTGAGGCTCTCCGGCACCCGCGCCACCTCCTCCGGCCGCCCCATGGCCACCACTTCCCCTCCCCGATCCCCCGCCCCGGGTCCCAGATCCACCACCCAATCGGCCGTCTTGATCACCTCCAGGTTGTGTTCAATGACCACCACGGTGTTTCCCGCGTCCAGGAGCCTTGCCAGCACCTGCAACAGCTTACGCACATCCTCCCCGGCCAATCCCGTGGTAGGCTCGTCCAGGATATAGACCTTCCGCCCCCTCTTCCCACCGCCGGCCGCCAGTTCCCGGGCAATCTTGAGCCTTTGGGCTTCACCGCCCGACAGCGTAGGCGCAGGCTGGCCCAGGCGAAGGTAGCCCAACCCCACCTCCTGCAGGTGCCACAGGATCTGCCCCAGCCGGTCCTCCCGCAGGAAGAACCGGATGGCTTCGTCCACGGTGAGCTCCAACACCTGAGCCACGTTCTTTCCCTTGTAGGTCACTTCCAGCACGTGCTGCTGATAGCGGGTCCCTCCGCACACCTCGCAGGGTACGAAGACGTCGGGGAGGAAGATCATTTCCACCTCCACCCGGCCTGCGCCCTTACAGCCGGGGCAGCGGCCCCCGTCCACGTTGAAGGAGAAGGCACCGGCATCCAGCTTACGGCGGCGCGCTTCGGGCAGGGAGGCGAAGATCCGCCGGACCTCGTCCCAGGCCTTGATGTAGGTCACGGGATTGGAGCGGGGGGTGCGTCCGATGGGCGACTGGTCCACCAACACGACCCCCTCCACCCCCCCGAGGCCCTCCAGGGCCTCGTATTCCCCCACCGGCTCCCCCAGATGCTCCCGGGCCGAGGTCTCCCCTCCCCCCAGCTCCCGCTCCAGGGCGCGAAAGAGGACGTCGTGTACCAGGGTGGATTTCCCGGACCCGCTCACCCCCGTCACCACCGTCATGGCCCCCAGGGGAATCTCCACATCCACCCCTTTGAGGTTGTGGAGCCGCGCCCCCCGGAGCACAATCCTTCCCCGGTCGAGCCTCCGCCGCCTGGAGGGCACAGGGATGGCCGCCCGGCCCGAGAGGTAGCGGCCCGTGACGGTGTCGGCTGTCAGCAAGCCGTGGGGAGGCCCTTGGTAGACCACGCTCCCCCCGTGCTCGCCCGACCCCGGACCCAACTCCACCACGTGATCGGCCGAGCGGATGGCCTCGGGATCGTGCTCCACGACCACCACGGTATTCCCCCCCTCCCGCAACCTGCGCAGCAAGCTCAGAAGCCTGCCGGTGTCGTGGGGGTGGAGGCCCACGGTGGGCTCGTCCAACACGTATAGGGTATCCACAAGGCTCGAGCCCAGGGCGTTGGCCAGGGCAATGCGCTGGGCCTCCCCCCCCGACAAGGTGCGGGTCTGGCGATCCAGAGTGAGGTACCCCAACCCCACATCCACCAAGAAGCTCAGGCGTGACCGCAGCTCCCGCAGGATCACCTCGGCGATGCGGGCCTCCGTCTCGGACAAGGGAAGAACCTCCAGCCATCCCTTCACCTCCTCCAAAGGCCACGCCGATACCTCGGCCAGGTTCTTTCCCGCCACCCTCACCCACAGGGCTTCCGGTCGGAGGCGTGCCCCTCGGCAGGCCCGGCAGGTCTTGGCGCTCTGGTATTGCCGGAGGAAGATACGGATGTACTGCTTGTATCGCTTTTCCTCACGAGACCGAAGGAAGGGGATCACGCCCGGGAACTCTCGGGTCCCGTAAAGGACTGCCTCTCGGAAGCTCTCCGGAAGCTCTTCCCAAGGGGTGGAGACAGACACGCCGCGGCTCCGGGCGAAGGCCCTGAGGCGTTCCCTCTCTTTCTGGTACCGGGGCTTCTCCCACGGGTCCACCGCCCCCTGGGCCAGGGAGCGGCGGGGGTTGGGGACGATGAGTTCCGGATCGTACTCCAGGGTGGCCCCGAACCCCGTACAGACGGGGCAGCTCCCGAGGGCGGTGTTGAACGAAAACAGTTGGGGGCTGGGGTCGAGAAACTTCCGCTCCGGGTGCTCGGGGCAACGAAACCGTTCCGTAAACCGGAGCTTTCTGCCCCCCCCTCCACCCCCCTCCAACACCACCGCCTCCCCTTCCCCTTCCCGGAACGCGGTGGCCAGCGAATCCGCCAGCCGGTCCCGCTCCGACCCCACCACCCGAAGCCGATCCACCACCACGAGGAGTTCTTTCCCCCGGTCCAGGGCCGGCCACTCCTCCGCCTCCACCCCTTCCCCCCCAAGATCCACCACCTCACCCTCCACCCACACCCTCATGAACCCCAGGGCCCGGAGGCTCTCCACCACCCGCCGCGGCTCCCTGGGCCGGCCCATGCTCAAAGGGAAACCCACGAGGATCAGGGTGCCTGGAGGCCACTCGGCCAACACCCGCTCCGCGGCGGTGCTGGGGGAATCGGGCCGCACCTCCCTTCCACAGTCCGGACAGAAGGTGCGCCCTACCCGGGCCCAAAGGAGTCGGAGGTAGTCCAGGACCTCCGTGGCCGTCCCCACAGTGGAGCGGCTCGTCTTCACCGGGTTCTTCTGTTCGATGGCCACCGCCGGCGGAATCCCCTCCACCCGATCCACATCCGGCTTCTCCATCCGGTCCAAAAACTGTTTGGCGTAAGTGGAAAGGGACTCCACGTAGCGTCTTTGTCCCTCGGCAAACAGGGTGTCCAGGGCCAGGGAAGACTTCCCCGATCCGGAGGGGCCGGTGATGACCACCAGGGCCCTGCGGGGGAGGTCCAGGTCCAGGTTTTTCAGGTTGTGTTGGCGGGCGCCGCGAATACGGATGAAGGGGTCCATACCTCAAGGTAGCAGGGAGCATCTGGCCTCTGAAGGCGTCCCGGCCCCCTGCGGCCGGCGGACTGGGCCCGAGGCCGCTCAGGCTTCAGGCGGGGAGCCCCCTTGACCCTGCCCCCTCGTTCCACTAGCCTTGGGACCATGCGAAACCTGGCTACCCTTCGGCGCCATCATCACCATCACCACCGGGTCCCTGCGGGCCCAGTGGTGGAGGGGGTTTGCGCCTGATCCGGTAGCCTAGGCCAAGACCGATTCCCCACGCGGCCCGTCTCGGCGGGCCGCGTTTTTTTTACTCTTTTCCGCCGAGGAGGACCTCCCTTGCTCCGCGTAGCCTTGCCTGCCAAGGGCCGTTTGGCCGAACAGGCCCTTCTGCTCTTCGAGAGGGCTGGTCTCAAAGCCGAGTCCCGGACCGAGCGGGCCCTCATGGCCCCCCTGGGTCGGGATTTCCAGGCCATTTTCCTCCGGGCCCAAGACATCCCCGAGTTCCTGGCCGACGGAGCCGCCGACGTGGGCGTCACCGGAGCCGACCTGGTGGCCGAATCCGGCCAGGAGGTCATCGAGCTCCTGGACCTCGAGTTCGGCCGGTGCCGCCTGGCCGTAGCCGTCCGGGAGGACAGCCCCGTGCAGCGGGCGGCTGACATCCCTCCGGAGACCCGGGTGGCCACCTCCTTCCCCCGGGTCACCTCCGCCTTCTTCCACGGTATCGGGATCCCCGTCCGGGTGGCCTCCGTGTCGGGCTCCGCGGAAATCGCTCCCCATCTGGGCGTGGCCGACGTCATCGTAGACCTGGTTTCCACCGGCGCCACCCTCAAGGTCAACCGGCTTCGGGAAGTGGCCGTCATCCTTGAGTCCTCGGCCCGGCTCCTGGCCAACCCGGGCTCCCTCCATGACCCCCGGAAAGGCCCGGCCATCAGGGAACTGAACGCGGCCCTGGAGTCCGTGATCCGGGCCAAGGCCAAGCGGTACCTCATGGCCAACGTGCCCCGCAGGCGCCTGGCGGAAGTCAAGGCTGTGATCCCTGGCCTCACCGGCCCCACCATCGTGGAGATCCAGAACGGGGGAGGGGGGGACTGGGTGGCCGCCCACTCCGTGGTGGACGCGGACCGCATCTACGAGACCATCGTCCGCCTCAAGGCCTTGGGGGCCGAGGGAATCCTGGTCACCGCCATCGAACGTCTCATGCCTTGAGGTGCCTATGCGTTTGGCATTTTGTTGCAGACTGTCGGAACTGGGAGCCGACGACCGGCGGCTCCTCCTGGACCGGCGCCCCGCCGACGAACCTCAGCTCCAAGAACAGGTGCGGGCCATCCTCGGGGAAGTTCGGCAAAACGGAGACGTTGCACTGCGGGCCATGGCCCGGCGCTACGACGGGGTGGGTCTGGAGGAGCTCGAGGTACCCCGACGGGCGTGGTTCGAGGCCCTGGACCGCTTGGACCCCCTGGTTCGGAAAGATCTGGAGCTGGCTGCCCGAAATCTGGAAGCCTTTCACCGGGCTCAAATCCCCCAGGATATCGAAGTCGAAGTACGACCAGGTGTTAGGCTGGGTCGAAGGGCGGTTCCCCTGGCCCGGGTGGGGGTGTACGCCCCCGGCGGGCGGGCCGCTTATCCTTCCAGTGTGCTCATGGGCCTCATCCCGGGAAAGGTGGCGGGGGTGGGAGAGCTGGTGGTCTGCTCCCCGCCGGGACCCCAGGGCCTCCCTCCCGAGACCGTCCTGGCCGCCTGCGCCATCGGGGGAGCCCATCGCCTCTTCGCGGTGGGGGGGGCAGGGGCCGTCGCCGCCCTGGCCTACGGAACGGAAAGTATCCCCCGCGTCGACGCCATCGTCGGCCCCGGGAACCGTTACGTAAACGAGGCCAAGAGACAGCTGGCGGGAGAAGTGGTCATCGATTCCCCGGCGGGGCCTTCGGAAGTGCTGGTGGTGGCCGAGG
>JAUQOX010000339.1 GCA_030550695.1 Gemmatimonadota bacterium
AGGAAAGTGTGAGACTCCTCAATGTGGCCGTGAGCCGGGCTCGCCGGCACGTGGTTCTCATTGGAAACATGGAGTTCCTCCGGGCCAAGGCCCCGAAGAACGGGTACCTCCAGCGCCTCTTGGACCTCTTTTACAGAAACGGCCGAGAGTTGGACGCCGGCGGCCTGGTTCCCCACCCGAACACCGAGGATCTTTCCCACCTTCTCACATCGCCCTTGCCGCACCGCATCGAACAGGAAAGCGACATCCTCTTCGTCCACGAAGGCACGTTCTATTCGGCCTTCTCGCAGGATCTCCTGCAGGCTCGGGAATCCGTGATCCTCCTCTCTCCCTTCGCTACGCCCCGGGGAACCGGCCGGTGGGTGGAGATCTTTCGACAGTTGTTGGCCCGAGGGGTGAAAGTACACGTGGTCACCCGCCCACCCGGGGATTCCGGCGCAGCTTCGAAGGAGGAGGTGGCCGAACTCGTGGCAGCGCTTCGCCGCCTGGGCGTCGTCGTGGATCTCCGGGCCCGGATGCACGAAAAGATCGCTTGCATCGACGGCCGCATCCTGTGGCACGGGTCCCTGAACATCCTCTCCCATCGGGATACCCACGAGAGCATGCTGAGGGTGGTCAGTCCCTCGGCCTGCGAACGTCTGCTGGATTACCTCTCGACTCCTGGGGTGGGACCCCTGGGGACCGGGAGGCCGGAAAATCCGCCATGTCCCAAGTGCAGGCGTCCCATGGTCTGGAGCCTGGGGCGCTATGGGATCTTCTATACCTGCGAGGCATCCAGGTGCAGCGGCAAGCTCGATGTGCGGGGGGCCCGGCAGCTCAAACGTAACCTCAAGCCCCCGGGAAACGGCTAGGGTCCGGGACTCCGAATCTCACCCGCGGCGACACCCCGCGCCGGGTCAGCGGAAAAGCCCCTCCCCCGGCTTGGGTTCGCGATAGGTCTGCCAAAAGTAGAGTTCCAGGATCTTGCGGCAGGTCTCTTCATCTTCCATGAGCTCGATCTCCTCCCGCGGGTCCCGATTCCTGATTTCCTGAATCAGCCCGGCGAGCTTCGAGGCAGGGATCAGGGGCGAGGGGTTTTCCGCCATCAAAAGAAGGTACTCCTCAAGATTGGACCAGAGAGAAGGCCGAGAGTCTGACAGGTCCTGCATCCACGACAAGTAACATTCCTCCAGGGTCTCGCGTGAAACGAGGTCGGGCCGGTAGTTCTCGGTGATGGAAGGGAGACTCCCGAAGAGTTCGTGGCCGAACCATATCCCGTTATCGTGGAGCACGTTGTGGACGAAAGTGGTGTAGAGCGACGAAAGGTCGCTGCCCTTGGGCTCCAGGGCCGCCAGAACATAATGCATATCTTCCGTGTCCTCCCAAAAGCACAGAAACCGCTTGCCCAGCCCAAGGTCGAGGGTCTTTAAGCTGGCGGCGGATGACATGGGCCCTCCCGAGAACCACAGGAAACGGAGGAACGTCTCCGCGCTGCCATGGCGGCAAAGGAGTGTCCACAGGAACCGGTTGACGCCCCTGAGGATGTCCAGGCCGGGCCCAATGCCCGAGAATAGCTTCAATTCCCCTTCGGTCCAACCTCCCTCATATTCTTCATCGTCGGTCTCTGGCGTGGACTCTTCCTCCTGCCCCTCCTCCCACGGGGCCAGGGAATCCAAATCCAGGTCCCTATCGGCTCCGTACAGGGTACCGGCTGGGATCTCGAGGAAGGGTTTGCTGAAGAGAAGGTCGAGCCGCTTGATCAGGGTGGGGACGCTCATGGTTGCCTCCTGGGGGCTAGGGACAAGTCGGGCGAGGGGATGCGACAACCTATTTCACGAACAATATCGGGTCCGCCTCCGACAAAGGGTCCCCGGTAGCCCCTACCATCCCATGACCTCAAGGCCGCAGACAGCGTGGCGCAAACCTCACCCCCCAAAGCCCCCCCGACGCTGCATCTCAAGTAGGGGTTCTGACATGCTGCCAGCCTTCCTCCGTCAAAGACCAAATCCCATAGCCAGCCTCCTTGGGCCGCTTCACATAGCCTTGGTGCTTGGCGGCCTCCTTCGCCCAAGCAATGTTGTGTTTCCACCGGGGAACTCCATGGGAGACAGGCTCCTGGTAGTACGGCTGGTCGAAGGCGGCTTGGTACTGCCGGTACAGAGCTTGCTCGACGACGCTCTTCGGTGCAGACCCTCCGCGTTTGGCCAGCACCCTCAGGATCCCCATCATGAGTTCTTCTTGCGATACTCGAATGCGAGGCGCATCCCCCTCCCTTACCGGAAGGTGCTGAGAAGGCACGTAAGCCCCCCCCGCCGGTTCCTGGCTCGGATACCCTCGATCCCAGGACCTGTTTTCTTCCTCGACCCCTTCGACCCGGAGGCGGCGGAGCACCTCGTCGTGCAGCAGCCCGTTGGTCGCGATGGCGGTGTCGTGCTCGTGGGTGCGCTCGCCGTGGCGATCGGTGAACGTGCCGCCGGCCTCCTCGACCACCAGGCGGACGGCGGCCAGGTCGTAGGGCGCGACGCCCACGGCGTCGATCGCCACGTCGACCGCCCCCTCGGCCACCAGCGTGTGCTGCCAGAAGTCGCCGAAGCCGCGGGCCCGCCGGGCCGTGCGCACCAGGTCGACCAGGCGGTCGGTGAGGCCCAGGTGATCCCAGCCGTCATTGAACGTCAC
>JAUQOX010000340.1 GCA_030550695.1 Gemmatimonadota bacterium
CGAAGATGGGGGTGGATGGCCAAACCCACATTGGACGGCACCGTCCAAGGGGTGGTGGTCCAAGCCAGGAAGGCCCGGCCCTGGGGGTCCTCTTTTCCGTCCGGTTCCAGCCAGGGGCAAAGGAAGAACAGCGACGGATCCTCCACGTCTTTGTAGCCCAGGGCCACCTCGTGGGAGGAAAGGGCCGTGCCGCATCGGGGGCAGTAAGGGACACTCTTGTAGCCCCGGTAGAGAAGCCCCCGGCGGGCCAGCTCCTTGAGGATCCACCAGACGGATTCGATGTAGTCAGGGTGGAAGGTGATGTAGGGA
Organism: Gemmatimonadota bacterium; assembly: GCA_030550695.1. Lineage (GTDB taxonomy): Bacteria > Gemmatimonadota > Gemmatimonadetes > Longimicrobiales > Gaopeijiaceae > JAUQOX01. Next base: position 310 of record JAUQOX010000340.1, read on the forward strand.
CGGGAATAGTCCAACCAGTAGCCGATCCGCTCCGACAGGCGCTCCCAGTCCTCCTTGTAGGTGAACACGGACTCTTTGCACACCTGGTTGAACCGGGCGATTCCGAACCTCTCGATTTCCGGTTTCCCGCTGATCCCCAGTTTCCGCTCCGCCTCGATCTCCACCGGCAGACCGTGCGTGTCCCACCCGGCTACCCGGGTAACGCTCCGGCCCTGCATGGTTCGGAAGCGGCAAACCAGGTCCTTGAAGGTCCGGGAAATGATGTGATGGAGCCCGGGTTTCCCGTTGGCCGTGGGCGGACCCTCGTAGAAAACGAAGGGAGCTCCCTGGGCCGTGGCCTCCAGAGTCCTCTGGAACAGGCCTTCGGCCCGCCACTTCTCCAGAATCTCTTCCTCCAGCCGGATCGGATGATCCGGAAGGGTCGGGTAGGACATGGGCAGATAAGGAAAAAGGCCGATAAGGTCAAATTCGAGCGATCACGCCCCGGATCACCGCTGCCAGACGGGGCTCGGCCTCCCGGGCGGTGCGGAGGATGGCCTCCACGTCCACCGGCTCCAGGGCATCGGGGAAACATTCGTCGGTGACCACGGAAAGAGCCAGGACCTTCAGCCCCATGTGGCGGGCCGCGATGACCTCGGGTACCGTGGACATCCCCACCACATCGGCACCCAAGGCCCGTAACATCCGGTATTCCGCCCTGGTCTCCAGGCTGGGCCCGGGGACGGCCACGTAGACGCCCCGTTGGAGACGGATCCCCTGCTCCAGGGCCACCTGGAGGGCCAGCTTCTGAAGGGCTCGGTCGTAGGGTTCGGACATGTCGGGAAACCGGGGTCCCAGCTCGTCCAGGTTCGGACCCACCAGGGGGTTGTCGCCCATGAGGTTGATGTGGTCGTCCAGGAGGACCAGGTCGCCCCGCTCCAGAAAGGGATTCATCCCTCCCACCGCCCCCGTGAGGATCAGAACCTCCGCTCCCAAGAGTCCCAGGACCCTCACCGGGAAAACCACTTCCGCGAGGGAGTATCCCTCATAGCGGTGTACCCGCCCCTGGAGAACCGCCACCGCCTTGCCCGAAAACCTTCCCAGGACCAGCCGCCCCTCGTGGCTCTCCACGGTGGACACGGGAAAGTGGGGAATCTCGGAATAGGGGATGGAAGCTGTGACCTCGAGGTCCGTGGCCAGGGAGCCCAAGCCTGTTCCCAGAATCATCCCGACCCGAGGCCGCTCCGCAAAGCGGCTCCTCACGGCCTCCACCGCACGGCGAAGAGCCTGCATGAGTTCCTGAGGGCCAGGGGGTGTCAGATGGTTCATGGACGATCTCCTTCGTCGGATCCCGCAGCCCCCGGGGACTCCGCCGGGGATGGGAGATCCCCATCCCCCGGCCTCCAGCCTCGCAATTCCACTTCGAGGGTCTGGTCCGCCAAGGGGCTTCTGCCTTCCTCGGCTTCCACGGCCGCCAACTCACGCTCCAGGAGGGATCGGAAGGCCTTGAGAAAACGCATCCGAGCCCTCTCCAACTCCTCCAGGGCCTCCCGCCGTTCCCGCAGTCGGGCTTCCCCTTCCAACAGCCGCCGATCCACCTCCAGTTCCACCTGGCGCCGAAGCTCCTCCGCCTGCCAACGGGCCTCCCGGAGGAGCAGTTCCGCCTCCCTGCGGCTCTGCTCCGTCATCTCCTCCCGCACCCGCTGGGCGGTCACCAGAGCTTCCTGGACGGCCCGCTCCCGTTCCTCGAGGGTGCGCACGGTCTCTTCCAGCCGGGCTACCCGGTCCCCGAGGATCTGGTTTTCCGTGACCAGCTCCTCCAGGCGCTCCTCCACCAATTCCAGGAAGGTGTCCACCTCTTGGGGATCGTACCCCCGGAGGATCCTCCGGAAATCCCCTCTTTTCTTCCGGACATCCAAAGGCGTGAGGTCCATCATGCCGGGCGCTCCCCGAAAAGGGCGGTTCCGATGCGGATCATGGTGCTCCCCTCCTCCACCGCCACCCGGAAGTCGTTGCTCATCCCCATGGACAGCTCGCGCCCCTGGTAGCCGGCGAGGCGGCGGGCCTCCTCGTGGAGCGCCCTCAGACGTCGAAAGCACCTCCGCAGGGTCGCTTCGTCGTCCACGAAAGGCGCCATGGTCATGAGGCCCTCCACCCGCAATCCGGGCAAAAGGAGGATCTCGGCTAGAGCCCCCAACACCTCGTCGGGGGAAAACCCACTCTTGGTCTCCTCGCCGGAAGTGTTCACCTGCACCAGGACGGGGAGAGGACTCCGTCCCCCCTCCAGCCGAAAGGCGGAGAGGCGCCGGGCCAACTTGAGGGAGTCCACCGAGTGCACCCAATTGGCCAGGCCCGCCAC
>JAUQOX010000341.1 GCA_030550695.1 Gemmatimonadota bacterium
GGCCGGGCCCCCCACGCCCACCCCTCCCTTTCCGAGATCCTCAAGGAGGCGGCCCTGGGGGCCTGGGAGCGGCCCATCCACCTCTAAACCAACCCGCGGCAAAGGCCCCGGCGGCTGGATGGGCTCTTCGGGACCACCGTCGTGGCGCAAGCCCCGACGGGGTGCTTGGCGGGCAAGGCGCGCCCCCCGGGGATCCCCGGGGGGGCGCGCGGCCACCGGCCCGGTTAGGGGGCCGGCGGACGGGCGTTGAGGACGACGCGGATCCGGTCGGGGCTCCCCGCGGTGGAGCCAGAACGCACCGTGAGGGTGCCCACGAAGGTCCCCCGCTCCTCGGGGGCGTGGCCCGTGAGCACCAGGTCCGCCCCCGCCACGTAGAGGTCGTACTCCCCGGGGGCGATCTCCAGGAACCAGGCCTCTCCCCGGAAGTCGGTGCGGGCCCAGTAGACGGGGCTGGGGTCGTTGGGGTTCCCGGGCTGGAGGCTCCGGCTCCGGAGGATCACGTCCGCCAAGGTGCCGGGGACGCGGCCCCCTGGGGTCTGGTACTCCACCACCACCTGGGCCACCCCGCCTGGGGGCGGCAGGGCGGCGCACCCTCGGGCCAGGAGGCCGGCCAGCCGCCCCGCGTTCAGGTGGCCGAAGCCCTGGACCCGGTTGAAGTCCGGGTAGCTCCAGGTGGTGGTCTCCAGGGCCCGCCGCACCTGGTAGGGGGTGGCCCCGGGGCAGGCCTGCTTCACCAAGGCCGCGGCGGCGGCGGTGTAGGGACCGGAGAAGGAGGTCCCGGAGATGAGCCCGTACCCCCCGCCCGCCCAGGTGGGGTTGGGCAGGAGGACGTCCACCCCGGGGGCGGCGCTGGAGATGTGCCGCCCCATGGTGGTGAAGGCGGCAGGCCTCCGGCCAGCCTGGGCGGCCGCGGAGGCGATGATCCCCGGGTAGCCTGCGGGGTAGCGGATCTCGTCCTTGTAGGAGTTCCCGGCGCTGGCCACCACCACCCGGCCCGCCTCCAGGGCGTAGTCAAAGGCCTCCTTGAGCAGGTGGGAGTAGCCCAGGCCGCCCCAAGAGTTGTTGAGGACGTGGGCCCCTTCGTTCACGGACCAGACGATGCCCCGGGCGGCGGGGAAAAGCCCCACGAAGCCCGGCTGGAAGATGGCCACCGGGAGGAAGGTGGCCTCGTGGGCTAGCCCCACAATCCCCTGTCCGTCCTTGGGGGAGCTAATGGTTCCGGTGACGAAGGTGCCGTGGTAGATGTTGGGGTTTCCTCCGATGAACCCCATCCAGTCGGCAGCCGTGGTGTAGACGGTGTCGGTGACCGGATCGTAGGCCCGGCCGGCCCAGCGGGCGGCCAGGTCGGGGTGGACCACGTCGGTGGCGTCATCGATGATGGCCACCTTCACCCCCCGCCCGGTGAAGCCCCGGTCCCAGGCCGCCCGGGCGTCCAGGTGCCGGGGGTCCAGGGCGTACTGGGGAAGCTGGTCGAAGATCTGGTCGGAGGGGTTCCCCAGGGCCACCAGCTCCCCGCCCCGCCGGGCCTGGACCACAGGGTCCTCGATGGGGGCCAGGATCCAGGCCCCGTGGGGCTCCGCGTAGCGCAGGCCCTCGGGAGGGGCTTCCCAGAGGCCCCGGGCGGTGCGCACCGCGTCCTGGCCCGGGGGCAGGGCCAGGAGGGCGGCCCGGAGCTCAGGGATGCGCCCGAGCTCCCGGGCGCCCAGCCTGGCCTTCAGGGCTTCCAGATGGGCCTCGGTCTCGTAGCCCACCACCAGCTCCCCGCGGAAGTGGCGGATGCCCTCGCTGGTGGTCACCTCCCCCGAGGGGCGGGGGGCCTGGCCCGTGGGCTGGGTGCAGGCGGCCAGGGCCAGGAGCACAAGGGGAAGGAGCAGCCTCAACATGGTTCCTCCTCACTCGCCTGTGGTGAAGTCAAAGACCTCCGTGCCCGGACGGCTGATGCGGAAGGGAGCCGCGGTGCTGGGCCAGGTGTGGATGCTGTAGGCGGAAACCCGGCCGTCCTCGTAGCGGTAGGCGAAGCTCACCCAAAGCTGCCAGGCGTAGGTGCGGAAGGCCTGAAGCTGCGGGAGGACCGCCAGGCCGTCGAAGTCGTAGGGGAGGGTGACCCTTCCCCGGGCCACGTCCACGGGAATGCGGTTGGGGCGGTTTGGATCGAGGAGCCCCGCGGTGTCGGTGAAGACCGTGAAGACGCCTTGGGGGAAGCCGTAGACCAGGGCCTCCCCCTGGGGTATGCCGTTGCCATCTGGGCCAGTTCCAAACTCTACGAAGAGGAAGGCCCCGTCTAAGGTGTACCAGGCCACCAGTTCCTCGCGGCCCGTGAGGGTGTCCCACAGGACCAGGATGTAGGCGGCCCCGTCGGCCTCCCCGGCCAGCTGCGGGTGGCCGATGACGAAGTCCGGCGTGCGGGAGACGCCCACGGCCTCGTCCGCAGGAGCGATCAGGGGGGCGTGGTAGGGGGGCAGGGGGGTGGTGCGCACGGGGGCGCTGGCCTCCTCCCCGTCTCCCTGGGCCACCACCCGGTAGTGGTAGGTGACCCCCACCTCCAGCTCAGGGCTGTTGTCCCGGAAGAAGAAGGGGCGGCTGAAGGGGTCAGCGGGGCAGGAGTCGCTCCTTCCCCCGCCCACCGTGGCCACCCGGGTCCAG
>JAUQOX010000342.1 GCA_030550695.1 Gemmatimonadota bacterium
GAACGTGCCGCTTTGAGGGGCCTCCTCCTCTGCGGGGGGGGCGATACGCCGCCCTGGCCTCGCGGTGGCGCGGGGGGCGGCCGCCGTAGGCCCCCCTCCCCGGCGGTTCCTAGGCCGCCGGGGGACGCTGGAACGCCCTAGGGTCTGACCAGGGGGCCTCTCCGAAAAAGTCGGTCAATAGGCCGCCACGTGGACCCCCCGCACTGCCCGCCCCGACGGGTCCGGCGCCTGCGCGAAGGAGCTGTCCCAGGCCAGGGCCTCCGGCGTGCTGCAGGCCACCGAATCCCCGCCGGGCACACACTCCGCCGCCGAGGGCAAGGGGAAATGCTCCTCGAAGATGGCCCGGTACAAGTACGCCTCGTGGGTGGTGGGAGGGTTGTGGGGAAAACGGTAGGGTGCGGCAGCGAGCTGATCGTCGGACACCTGGGTTCTGGCGAAGGCCTTCAGGGCATCGATCCAACCGTACCCTACGCCGTCGGAGAACTGTTCCTTCTGCCGACGTAGGACGCCTTCGGGGAGCAGATCCGCAAAGGCGTCCCGCAGAATCTGCTTCTCCATTCGGCCCGCCCGGACCATCTTCGCCTCGGGATCCATGCCCATGGCCGTGTCCAAGAACTCCAGGTCCAGGAAGGGCACCCGGGCTTCCACGCCCCAGGCGGCCATGGCCTTGTTGGCCCTGAGACAGTCGAACTGATGGAGTCGTTCCAGCTTGCGCACCGTTTCTTCATGGAAGGCCTGGGGGCTCGGGGCCTTGTGGAAGTAAAGGTACCCCCCGAAGACCTCGTCGGCCCCTTCCCCGGACAGAACCATCTTGACCCCTCCCGCCCGAATCCTCCGGGCCATGAGGAACATGGGGGTGCCGGCCCGGATGGTGGTGACGTCGTAGGTCTCCAGGTGGTAGATGACATCGGAAAGGGCGTCGAGGCCCTCTTGGAGGGTGTAGTGGAACTCGTGGTGCACGGAGCCCAGGTGGTGGGCTACGGTGCGGGCCGCAGCCAGGTCCGGCGATCCTTCCAGACCGATGGCGAAGGAGTGGAGACGTGGCCACCAGGCTTCCGTGCGACCCCCGTCCTCCACCCTTCGAGAGGCGAACCGGCTCGCCAGAGCCGCCACTATGGAGGAATCCAATCCGCCGGATAGGAGCACGCCGTAGGGTACGTCGCTCATGAGCTGCCGGCGGACCGCCGCTTCCAGGGCTTCCCGGAGCGCCGCCGGATCGGCGGGACGGCCCGCCACGGCATCGTATTCTCGCCAAGGAGGGTCGTAGTATCGCACAGGTTCAGGCCCCCGGGCGCTGTCCAGCACATGCCCCGGGGGGAACTCCCGAACCCGGCGGCACACCGGCACCAGGGCTTTGAGCTCCGAAGCCACGTGAAGGGTGCCTGTCTCGTCCCATCCCATATAGAGCGGAACCACACCGATAGGATCCCGGGCTACCACGTAACGGTCGGCTTCCACGTCGTAGAGCACGAAGGCGAAGATGCCGTTGAGGTCCTGCACGGCTGCCGTGCCCTTCTCCCCGAAGAGGGGAAGGATGATCTCGCAGTCGGAGGCGGTGCGGAAAGGATAGGGCTCCTTGAGCCGCCGACGGAGATCCTGATGGTTATAGATCTCCCCGTTTACCGCCAGCACCAGTCGCCGGTCGGGGCTCAGGAGGGGTTGGGCGCCGTGAAGGAGATCCACGATGGCCAGCCGCTCGTGGGCCAGGATGGCGCGGGGACACTCGAAGATCCCGGACCAGTCGGGTCCCCGGTGGCGTTGGAGGCGGGAGAGGCGGAGCGCCCGCTCGCGGAGAGCCGGTGCGGGGGACCGGATGTCCAGAATGGCCAGGATGGAGCACATGGGGTGACCTCCTTTGGGAAAGGTGGCAACCTTTGCGCGACCCCCCTCGGCTCGGATCCGCCCCCCCGGCCCGTGATCCAAAACGGAAGGGCGGCCCCTCGCCTCGAGGAGCCGCCCTTCGGGAACCGGAGAATCTCGTGGCTGTTTTACGGACTCGCACCGGACCCGCGGCCCCTCGAGGGCAGCGGGTTATTGTTGCTCCGGTTGTTGCGAGTCAGGGCACAGAGCGTCACGAAGCTCCTCCGTGAGAAAGCAAATACTATTATCGCCCGTCTCCGGAGGGAATCAAGGGGCCCAGCGCCGGTCAATGCTGGCATCAAGTTTGCTCTTAGGTGGTTAACCTCATTCTCTACAGCCATCCTTCCCCTGGAGACTGCCTGCCCCAAGGCCACAAGTCCGGAGGTACCGGCCATGGGTCCCGTTCGTTCGCTTTTCCAGGTCTTTTTTTTCACAGCCTTAATCGTTTCCTGTGGTGGTGAAAAAGGTCCTACGGGTCCTGGACAAGATGACCCGGGGGTTGGGGGTGGTGGGAGTCGTACGGTGACGGTGGGTGCGGGTGGGGGTACGGTGAAGCTAGCGGATGGGACGGCGGTGGTGATACCGCCGGGGGCGGTGACGGGTTCGGTGCCGGTGACGTTGGCGAGGGAGCCGGCGTTGGGGTGGGTTGGGGGGTCGAGTGAGGGGGTGGTGGTGTCTACGACGGCTCCGCAGGTGCAGTTTGCGAAGAAGGTGGAGATACGGGTGCCGTTGCCGGTGCCGTATTA
>JAUQOX010000343.1 GCA_030550695.1 Gemmatimonadota bacterium
GGCCCAGGGTCCGACCGCCGGCCAGGTCGCTGATGGTGAGGGTAAGGTCGCCCCCTCCGGCCAGCGGATCGAAGGAAAGGCCGTTTTCCACCACCACGTCGAAGGCGCCCGAACTCAGCGTGGCCTGAGCCACGTCGGCCGGAAAGCCCTGGGTCGCCTCCACCGCGCCCTGGAAGGCGGGCACCGGGGCGGTCTGCCCCTGGAGGGGAACACAGGCGGGGCAGAGTTCTCCCAAGGAGCGCCCCGCGGAAAACGCGGAGAGTTGCAGCGAGAAGGCCCCGCCCGAACTGCGGACTTCGTCGGGAAGGAACTCGTCCACGGCAATGATGGTTTCCTTTACCGGGATGATCCACCGTTGCTCCACCTGCGGGGCCTCCGTGGGAAGGTCGCAGGCGGCAACGAGGGTCAGGCCGGCCAGAGCACCCAGGATCGGTCGCATGATGCACCTCCCCCGGCAGGGCGCCGGCGCGGGAACAGCCTCCCGTGACCGCGGCAATGGCCAGCGAGAGACCGGACAGGAAGAACGGAAGGACACTCCCCCCCCCAAGAGACAGAGCCTCGGCACGGCTTCGCTCCCCGGGTTCCCGGGCGCCCCGGAACGAGCCTCGGGCGGATCTCTTCCAGGTCCGACCCCATCTGCACCGGGGGAGGATGCACGCCTTTGCCTCGTTCCCCGCCGGGGCCGGGGGTGCCGTTGGACCACGGACCCTCTTTCCTGGTTGGGGGGAGATGCCGTGCCGATTCCAAAAGTTAAAGATAACCACCGACAAGCCCGGAGATGTAGGCTCTCGGAAGGGGCCTCCGCTTTCTGTTACGCACCGCCGCCTTCCGGGTTACCGGCCCTCCCTACCCCCCCCTTGACACGGGCAAATCCCGGTTCTTCTGTTAAACTCCCCTCATTTCAGAACTTGCGCCCCACATCCCTTGGTTTTGGGTCGGCCTCGGGCAGGTCATGCGTTCCCGTTCCGTCCCTCGCTTCGAAGCGATCCTTCTCGTGGGGGCCCTTGGGGCGGCGTCGTGCGGGCGGGATGCCCCGCTGGAGCCCGGACCTTCAGCTCCCCCCGACCCCGAGCTGTCCGCCCTCGAGGTCCAGGGTACCTCCCGGCTTCCCCCCGGCGTGCCGGGGAGGGTGGGGGGCTACGAGGTCGCCCTCCACCCCCTGGAGGTGGGGCCCGCCGCCGTGCGGGCACGCCTCGCCATCCGGCGGTTGGGACCCGAGGCCCCCACGACCTGGATCAACCCCTTCTTCTTCGCCGTGGGCCACGACGGGGGCGTTGTGGTGAACCTCGTGGTCCTGGACACCACCAAAGCCGTCTTCCGGGCCGTCTGGGAAGGGGAGGTGAACGGGCGGGTACGGGCCCCGGGGGCTACGGGCACGGAAGCTCCGGGCTGGTCCGAATCCCAGGAGGTGCGGTTCCCCCTCCGGCCGGGAACGGTCCCCGCCTACCTTCGCCTGGGGCGGGTGCGGCAGGGCACCACCCTTCTCTTTCCCCTTCTGACCTTGAGCTCCGTTCTGCCGGTGTCCTACACCCCCCTGCCCGGCTCACTCCCCGGGTGGGAGGCCCGCCTTCCCGAGACCGCCGTGCCGCCCGGGACCCCCTTCCGGCTCCCCAACGGGTGGCAGGGCACGGTGCAGGGCCTCGAGATCACTTCCCGGGGACTCCCCCTGGACGATGGAACCTCCCAGGGCCCGGGGGTGGGATCGGCGTGGGCCCTCGTCCGGTTGCACCTGGCCTGCGTGGCTGCCTCCTGCGCCATGGCTCCCATCCACCTGTTGCGGCCGGAGGCCACCTCCCCGCCCCTCCTGGTGGGGCCCGCCCCCTACCGGTGGTGGCCCGGCCGGATGTGGGAGTTTCTGGCCCCCGCCTCGGGAGGGACCCTGGAGCTGGCCTTCTCCACCCCGGCGGCTCCTTGGACCGGGGGGTGGTTGCTCTTCGAGGTAGGCCCGCCCGACGCTCCGTTGTACTTTTTCTCCTTGCCGGTGTCGTCCAACCCTTCCCCAGCGTCGGGGGCGGTGCATGAGTCTTGGGATCCTCCTTCTCCTTTTCTTCCTCCTCCTCGTCTACGCCGTGTCCCGGTACAACCGCCTGGTGGCACTCCGGGAGCGGTGGCGCAACGCCTTTTCCCAGATTGACGTCCAACTCAAGCGCCGCCACGACCTCATCCCTAACCTGGTGGAGACGGCCAAGGGCTACCTCCGGCACGAGCGGGAGGTCCTGGAGGCCGTCGTCCGCGCCCGGGCCGAGGCCCTCCGGGCAGGCGAGGCGGCCGCCGCCCGTCCGGGGGCACCGGGGACCCTGGCCGGGGTAGCGGCAGCCGAGGCAGCCCTCACCGGCCAGCTCGGCCGGCTCTTCGGGGTGGTGGAAGCCTATCCCGAGCTCAAGGCCAGCCGGACCATGCTCCAGCTCCAGGAGGAGTTGGCCTCCACGGAAAACCGCATCGCCTTCGCCCGCCAGGCCTACAACGACGCCGTCATGCGCTACAACGCCCTCAGGGCCTCCTTTCCCACCAGCCTTCTGGCGCGGGCCTTCGGGTTCCACGAAGCCGAGTTCTTCGAGCTCCCCGACGAAGCCCAACGGAGCGTGCC
>JAUQOX010000344.1 GCA_030550695.1 Gemmatimonadota bacterium
CAGGAGCTTCCCCGCCGGCCCCACGAATGCCCGGCCACTCTGGTCCTCCTTCTCGCCGGGGGCCTCCCCGACCACCATGAGGCGGGCGCGGGGATGACCGTCGGAGAAGACCACCTGGGTCCGGGTCCGCGACAAAGGGCACCGGACACAGGCCAGGGCCTCCGCCCGGAGGGCCTCGTAGTCGCGCCGTTGCGGCCAGGGATCCTCCGCGTTGTCCTGACCCCCGAGAACCGGGAGGGGAGCACGGGCGCCCTCCCGCCGGGGATCGGGCGATCCCTCCGCCCGCCGTTCCGCGACTCCCGGCGAAGGCTCGGGAGAAGGAGAGGCGGGGCGGGGGCGGGGAGGCGGGGGAGACTGCACCGGCCAGCCGGTATGCCCGGTGGAGCGAGGGGGGCCGGAGGTTCCCCTGGCCGCACCCTTCGCCGTTCCCAACCCCTCCAGGAGTTCGGGGTTCTCCAGGAACACCTCCCGAAGCCCCAGTTCCCTTTGCTGCCGCAAGTGAAGGGCAACAAGAGCGGCTGAGGAAACCGAACGTTCCATCACCCCTCAGAACCACTCGGCAATCCGGTCCAGAAGGCGCTCGGCCACCTCGTCTTTGGACAGCAGGGGCCATTCTTCCACGCCCCCCCGGCGGTCCAGCACGGTGACCCGGTTCGTCTCCACGTCGAACCCTGCCCCTCTTTCCAGGGGGTTGTTCGCCGCAATGAGGTGGAAGCCCTTCTCGTGGATCTTCCGACGCGCCCTCTCCAGGAGATCGTCCGTCTCCAAGGCAAACCCCAGGGCTACGGCACCGTCCTTACGGAGGGGGAGGGTCGCTTTGGCGATGTCTTCGGTGGGCCGGAGGCGCACCTCCCACGCTTCCCCTTCCCGGGAACGCGCCTTCTTGGCTGTCCCTCGCTCCTCGGGTCGAAAATCCGCCACGGCCGCGGCAAAGACGAACACATCGGCTTGGGCCGCCTTCTCCAGAACCGCCGCCTGCATCTCCTCCCCGGTTTCCACCCGGCGGACGGTGAGGCCGGGCGGGTCGGGAAGGGCTGAAGGACCCGTGACCAGGGTGACCTCCGCCCCCCTCCTCCAGGCTGCACCGGCTAAGGCGAACCCCATCCGTCCCGACGAGCGGTTGGACAGGAAACGGACGGGGTCCAAGGGCTCCCGGGTGGGTCCGGCCGTCACCAGGACCTGCCTCCCCTCCCAGACCGCCTGCCTTCCCAAGGCCCTCCCCACATACGCCTCGATCTCGTCGGGTTCCGTCATCCGGCCCAGCCCCGTCTCCTCCCCAAAGCCGAGGGGGCCCCACGCCGGCCCGAGGATCTCGTAACCCGGCCGAGCCCGAAGACGGGCCAGGTTCTCCTGGGTCTGCGGGTGGAGAAACATGGCCTCGTTCATGGCCGGGCACAGAAGGACCGGGGCGCGGGTGACCAGGAGGATCGTGGTGAGAAGGTCATCGGCCTGACCGGCGGCGGCCCTGGCCAAGAAATTGGCCGTGGCTGGCGCCACCACCACCACTTCGGCCTCGCGGCCGAGGGCAATATGGCGGGCGGGCCCGGAGCCTGACCAGAGGTCGGTAAAGACCTCCCGGCCGGTCACGGCCTGGAAGGAAAGGGGACGCACGAAACGGCGGGCCCCGGCGGTGAGGACGGTATCTACCTGGGCTCCCAGGCGGGTGAGGTCCCGGGCCAATTGTACGGATTTGTAGGCCGCGACTCCCCCCGTCACCCCCAGAAGCACCCGCCGCCCCTGCCAGGGGCGTCGCTGGTGGAGGGTCCGGAGGGCCACAGCGGCTACTCCTCGGCTCGGCGTCGCTTGACCAGTCGGAACTCGATCTGGCCGGAGGTGAGGGCCTCCAAAGCCCGAGTGGTGAGCTTCTTCTCCGTGCCCAGGGGCAGGGTCTCCCTGGGGAGGGCGTTGAGCTCCCGAGCGTAGCGGGCCGCCACCAGAACGCCCAAGTACTTGGACTGAGTGACCTTCGCCACTTCTTCGGGAGTGAACACGCGCATGAGCTTTTGACCTCCTGGGGAAACGTTATGGCCTTCCAAGTGCCTCCAAGACCTCCGCCAGCTCCCTCCGCAACCTGGCGATGTCTTCGAGGGAGCCCGAGGAGCGTCCGCCCGGCGGGAACCCGGCCCGGGCCAACTCCCGCACCTCGGCGATCGCCCTCTCCAGGTCATCGTTCCGCACCAGATGGTGAAACTCTTCCGCTGCGTCCAATTCCTGGAGGGCCGTGGCCAGCCGGCGGCGGAGAGCGTCGGCGTCCTCCGTGCCCCGGCCCGCCAGCCGACGAAGCAGAGAATCGGCGGAGGGAGGAAAGATAAACACGAGAAGCGCCTGGGGAACCACCCGCCGGATCTGGCGAGCCCCCTGCACATCGATGTCCAGGAGAACGTGCCGACCGCCCCTGGCGGCTTCCTCCAGGCTCCGCAAGGGGGTTCCATACCAGTGGCCGTGCACTTCGGCCCACTCCACCAACTCTCCGTTCTCCATCATTTCGCGGAATTTCCCGGGCGAGACGAACCAGTAGTCCACCCCGTTCTTTTCGCCCACCCGGGGGGGACGGGTGGTGGCCGAGACGGAGAAGGCGAAATC
>JAUQOX010000345.1 GCA_030550695.1 Gemmatimonadota bacterium
ATGTGCTTCCGCTGCCGGAACCACCCGTGGTCCACGGAATTTCCTGTGGCCACGGCTTGTCGTCCGGCCTTGAACGTACCGGCAGAGACCCCCTCGCCCCGCCAGAATCTTGCGTCACCCCGTTAGGGGCCCCGCACTAGTCCTTTCCCCCCCCTTCACCCGGACCACCAACCCCGCCCGTCGGCCTGGAGACCCGCAACGAACTCGCTTCTAGAATAGGAGACCCCAAGGCGAACTCCGCCACGATCCTGTCCCCCTGGGACGGAAAAGCCCCCTCCGCCGCCCAGGCGGCGATCATGGAATCGGAAAGGACCAGGACGGTCCCCTCCAGATCCAGAATCTGCTCGGGCAGGACCTGCGGAGCCGTCGCCAGCAGCTCCGGCCCCATCTTCACCAGGAACGGACGGTCGTCGGGCCCAGCCCAGAAGGCGTGGGGCCCCAGAGGGCTCGAAACCCGAGCCCGCGTCAATCGCAGCTTCTGCCCGACGTACTGGGCCGGAGAAACCAGGAAGGCAGAGAAATCCATCGTGCTGAGGGCCTCTTCCGCAGCCGTCTCCTCCTGGAGGGCAACCTCCGACGACTGGGCGGAGATACTCAACCAGTAGAGAAAGCCGGCCACCGAAAGAAAAGCCACGATCATCAAAGGAAGAGAGAGTTTCTCGGCGGAGCCCTTCGTGGAACCCAAGCTGGCCATGTTCAGTGTACCTTTCTACGATCAGGCGCCTTTGTCCACCAACTCGATGAGGGCCATCTCCGCTGCATCACCCCGGCGGGTGCCGGTCTTCAGGATCCGGGTGTAGCCTCCAGGCCGCTCGGCAAACCGAGGCCCGATCTCCTCGAACAGCTTTTTCAGCACCTCCGGGTCTTGTACCTTCCGGGCCGCCAGCCGGCGGGCGTGAAGATCACCCCTCTTGGCCAGGGTGATCACCCTCTCGGCAAATGGGCGAAGCTCTTTCGCCTTGGCGAGGGTGGTCTCGATCCGTCCGTGACGAAACAGGGCCGCGGCCATGTTTCGCATGAGAGCCCTTCGATGTGCGGCCGTTCGGTTCAGCTTCCGGCCCTTCATCCGATGTCGCATCGGTTCCGTCCTAACCTACGGCTTGATGGTCTCCTTGCCTAGGGCATGCCCACCAGGTTCGGGAGTCTTACCTTTTCTCCCATCGGGAATTCCCCATTCCGGGGGTTGATGCCCTACCGATCCCTGATCCGCCCCCTCCGGCCGAGGGCCTTAGTCGTCGGAGCCGACGCCGGAGGTTTCCGACTTGGAAGCTTTCCCCCTTCCCTCCACCATCTCTCCTTCTACGACCCCCCCCTTCTCCACCTCCCGCGGAACAAGATAGAGCCGCGCATCCTCCCCTTCCTCCAGCACCAACCCGAAACGGAGCCCTTGGGACTCGAGGAAATCGCTGATCTCCTTAAGGGACTTCTTCCCGAAATTTCCTATGTCCAGCATTTCCTGCTCAGTCCGCCGGATGAGCTCCTCGAGGGTTTGGATGTTCTCCTTCTGGAGCGAGTTCCGCGATCGGACCGTGAGTTCCGCCAGATCGTCGATGGGGCGACGGAGGAGGTCCCGCAGCCGCTCCGAGACCGGAATGGCCCCGGCTGGGCCGGTGGGCCGGGCCCCTTCCTTTCCGAAGGCCAACATGTAGGCCAGATGCTTCCGGATCAGCTCGGCGGCGTATCCGACGGCTGCCTCCGGCGTCACCGCCCCGTTGGTCTCCACCAACAAGGTCAGGCGGTCGAAATCGGTCCGCTGGCCGACCCTGGTCTCCTCCACCGTGAAGTTCGCCCGACGGACCGGGTTGTAGATGGAGTCGATCCGAACCAGGTCCACCGGGCTCCCTTTCGGGAGGGGATGCTGGTCGGCCAGGACGAAGCCCCTTCCCTTGTTCACGAAGAGCTCCATCCTGAGCTCACGCTCTTCCTCCAGGGTGAGGATGTGATGTTCGGGGTCCAACACCTGAACCGACGAAGGTCCCTGGATCATCCCCGCCGTGACCACCCCGGGTCCCCGGACATGCAACTCGAGAAGCGCTTCCTCCACATCGGCGTCCATGCGGAGGACCAGACCCTTCAGATTCTGGATGACCTGGTGGACGTCCTCCACCACCCCTTGCATGGTCTGGTGTTCATGGACCACCCCTTCCACCCTGAATGCCCAGACCGCCGCCCCCCTCAACGAGGAAAGGAGAACCCGGCGCAGGGGATTCCCCAGCGTGTGTCCGAATCCCCTTTCGAGGGGTTCGATGACGAATCTCCCCGACCTACCGTCGTCCGAGACATGGACGGCTTCCACCCGTTCCGGAAGCACCAACCCCGTAAGGTCTAACTCCACCGTTTCCTCCCTGCCTTTCGAGGCGAGGCCCGTGTGGGCTTCGTCTGAGGCTCAAACGAGAGGGCCAGACCCAGGTGGCTGGCCCTCGAACGAGGCCCTACTTGGAATAGAGTTCCACAACCAACTGTTCTTGCACCGCCAGCGGGATGTCCTGCCGCGTCGGCCGCCGCAGGACCCGCCCAACCCGGTTCTTTTCGTCCAAGGCCAGCCATTCCAGCAACTCGGGCCTGGTCCTGGAGGAGAGA
>JAUQOX010000070.1 GCA_030550695.1 Gemmatimonadota bacterium
CTCGCCCGTCTGCTGGGCCCACACCCCCTCCCACGACAGGGCCCCCACCCCCCCCTGGGCTCGAACCCCGAAGTTTCCCGCAGGAATCCCCTGGGTCAGAAAACGGGAGGCCGGGAAGGTCAGGCTCACGTCGCCCAGTTCCACCCGCCGGAGGAACTCCCCTTCCCCTCCCCGATACCCCAGCCGGAAGCGGTTGGCGGCACCGAACTCCCTGGCGGCGTCGTAGTCCACATCCACCTGAAGCCGCTCTGCAACGCTTCCCGTCACCCGGAGGTCGAAGCGGATCTCCGGGGTGATCCGGGGGAAAAGCCCGGGGTCACAAGTGAGCTGAAGGCCGATCTCGCACGGGCGGAACCGAGCCCACTCCCCTGTCATCTCGGTCCGGCCCCGGAGCCTGACGTCGAGGCCGGCCAGCTCCCAGGTTTGGCCCCGGAGTGCCGAGGGGCCCACCGCCCAGACGAGGCCGAGGGCCAGGGCCCGGGCCCGGGAAGGCCGGAAGGCGGCGGCGCCCACGCCGGACCGCGCCGGCCGGGGGCGGGTATCAGAAGGGGTTGAGCCCGAAGGAGGGAAGGGATAGACTCTTCCCCCTCGTTGCCAGGAGAAGGAAGTCCTCGTCGGGAATCGCTCCTTCAGGTCCGGAATGGCCATCCTCACCCGTTACCTCATCCGTTCCCATCTGGGCCCGTTTCTCTTCGCCTTCACCCTCCTTACCGGCCTTCTCTTCCTCAACACCGTGGCCCAGCGCCTGGATCAGTTCGTGGGGAAGGGGCTGCCGTGGACCCTCCTGGCGGAGTTTGCCGTGCTGGCCCTGCCCCATACCGTGGCCCTCACCCTCCCCATGTCGGTGCTGGTGGCGGTCCTGTACACCTTCAGCGATCTCACGGCGGAAAACGAAATCACCGCCATGACGGGGGGCGGGATCCATCCGGTCCGCATTCTCATGCCCCTGGTGGGGATCGGCCTCATCTTGGCGGGGGCCATGTTCCTCTTCAACGATAAGGTGCTCCCCGAGGCCAACCACAGGCTAAAGAACCTCCTGGTGGACATCGGCCGCAAGAGCCCCACCTTCCGGCTCCAGGAGCAGGTGGTCAACGAGATCGCCGCCAACACGGACCAGGGGAGGAAGGTCTACTACCTGCAGGCCGTCCGCATCGACGCCGCGGCCTCCACCCTGGAGGGGGTGGTCATCTACGACGTGTCGGACCTGGAAGCCCGCCGCACCACGTACGCCCGGCGGGGAACCATGGCCTTCAGCCCCGACCAGACCGACCTCTACCTGACCCTCTACGACGGGGCCGTATACGAGGTCCCCACCACCCGGCCGGGGGGATTCCAGCAGGTGCGGTTCCAGGAACAGTTTCTCCCCATCCGGGGCATCGGCAACATCCTGGTGCGGGGTACGGCGGCGGAGTACCGCTCCGACCGGGAAATGTCCACGGACATGCTGGCGGAGCAAGCCGCCTACTTCCTCGCCACCCGGGACGAGGTGATCCGGCGGGGACAGGCCCATGCCCGGGAATCCTTCCGGAAGATCCTGGGCTGGCGCATGATGGGGGGCGAACTCGTCCCGCCGCCACCTCCGGGAGAGGCGGCCACCGTGGAAGGGGCAGAACCTTTCTCCTTCGACACCGAACTCCCGCCGGACGAGATGCTCCGGGAGATCCTCCTCACCGCCCGCTCCAATGCCCGGGAGGCCGAAGACTTGCGCCTCCAGGCCATCAAGTACCGGGTGGAGATCCACAAGAAATACTCCATCGCTTTCGCTTGCGTGGTGTTCGTGCTCCTGGGGGCCCCGGTGGCCATCCGATTCCCCCGGGGAGGCGTGGGGATGGTCATCACCGTGTCCGTGGCCGTCTTTTCCCTCTTCTGGGTTTCCCTCATCGCGGGGGAGACCTTGGCCGACAACGGCTACATGGGGCCCGCCCTTTCCATGTGGATGGCCAACCTCCTGCTTCTCCCCCCGGCCGTCCTCATGGTGGCGGGAATGCCCCGCCACGTGGCCACGGCCCGGGGCGGAGGCTGGGAAGACCTTCTTTCCACCTTGCGGGAGGCCCTCCTTTGGCCCTTGCGCCGGTTCGGTCAAGGCAGAGCGAAGAGGGAGGTCGCCGGCCCATGAGGATCCTCGATCGGCTGGTGGCCGGATCGTTCCTCAAGGTGTTCCTGGCCTTCGCCGTCGGTGCGCCTTTCCTGTTTATTCTCGGCGACGTGACCCAGAACCTGGACGACTATCTGGCCAGAGGGCTCACGCCGACCCAGGTGGCCTTGGCCTACCTGTACATGTTCCCCCAATACCTCCAGTGGTCCTTCCCCATCTCGTCCCTGGTGGGCTCGGTGTTCACCGTCCAGCGGATGACCGTCCATCGGGAGATCGTGGCGGCCAAGGCGGGGGGGATCTCTTTCCAAAGGCTGGTCACGCCTCTGGTGGCCCTGGCGTTCCTTCTGGCCGGAGTGGCCCTCGCCTTGGAAGAGGTGGTCCCCCGGACCAACCGCCTGGCCGGACAGATCCTCCGGGGGGAAGACCCCCGGCGGGAGTTCCGCAACGACTTCGTGTTCCAGGCGGAGGGAGGGAAGAACCTGGCCATCCGGGGCCTGAACGTGCCGGGCTCCTACATGACCGGTGTGGTGATGGAAAGCCTGCCACCCGGGGGAGATCGCCCCACGGATCATCTGGTGGCGGAGATCGCCCGCTACACCCCCGACACCGGCTGGACCTTCGGCACCGGGTATTACAGGATCTTCCTGGATGGTGGGGAGGAGCTGGCTTTCCGGTTTTCGGAGTTCCAGACGCGCGGCCTAGAGGAACGGCCGGAAGATCTGGTGGAAACTCCCCCCAAGCCGGAAGAGATGACCTATGGGGAGATGGCCCGGCTGGCCCAGATCATGTTCCGCTCGGGGGGGAATCCCCGGAAGATCCTGGTGGACCAGCAGAAGAAGCTGGCCATCCCGGCGGCCACCCTCATCATCGTACTTTTCGGGGCCCCCTTGGCCACCAGTACCAAACGGGGAGGAACGACCTTCGGCATCGGGCTCGCCCTTCTGGCGGTGATCCTCTACCTCCTCCTCTTCCGCATCACCGAGGCCCTGGGCGATACCGGGGCCCTCACCCCCCTGCAAGCCGCCTGGCTCCCCAACGTCGTCTTCCTCACGGTGGGCGTGGTGGCCATGCTCCGGGTACGGACCTAGGGGGTGAAACGGCGCCTCAGGGCGCGAAGGCGGTCCTCCACTCCGGCGCCAACTCCCCCGTCATCACCGGAGCCACGGGCCCTTCCAGGCGCACCTCCAGCTCCGGTGACACCACCACCCGGAACTCGCCCCCCTCCATGCGGACCCGCACGGTCCCCGGCCGGAGCCGACCCGTGGCCACCGCCGCCGCCGCCACCGCACAGGCGGAAGTGCCCGACGAGGAGGTGCGCCCCACCCCCCGCTCCCAGATGAGGATGGCGACCTCGTCCTCCCCCACCACCTGGGCCAACTGAACATTGGTGCCTTGGGGAAAGGCGGGGTGCCGGACCAGGAAGGGGCCCAGGACCAGGAGGTCCTCTTCCCTCAAGGTTTCGCGAAACACCACGCAGTGGGGGTTTCCCACCCGCACCGGCTGCACCTCCAGCCGTTCGCCGGCGGGGCCCGGCAGGGACTGGCGAGGCGCGGTACCGGGCCCGATCCCTTCCTGGACCGCCGCGCCCCCTTCTTCGGCGACGGTGGGAAACACGGCCTTTCCCATCTCCACCGCCACCTCCACCTCCCCCCTCGGCGTCCGGGCAAGAATCTCCATCCTTACCACCTCCCCCCCCACCTCCACCGGAAAAGGCCGGCCCACCTCCACCCATCCCCCGTGCAGGAGATAGGACCCCAAGATCCGGAGGCCGTTGCCGCTCCGCTCGAACTCCGAACCGTCGGGATTGAACATGCGCGTCCGGAACCGGCCAGGGCTTCGCCGGCCGGCCGGTTCACCCGGCGGAGCCGGGGCCCGCGGGTCTAGGAGCACCACGACACCGTCCGCCCCGACCCCCCGATTGCGGTGGCAGACGGCCCGGACGGCGTCGGGGGTCAAGAGCCAATCCTGGCCCTCCTCGAAAACCAGATAGTCGTTGCCGTGGCCGTGGGCTTTGAAGAAACGGCGGTCCAGGGTCAGCGCGTGGGTCAAGGGGCCCTCCGGGTCTAGGGGCAGAAACCTTTCCCCGGAAAGATCGGCCCAAGGAGACGGGGGAGGAAAGCCCTGCCCCGGTAGGCTGGCCTCCGGGCCCTTCGAGGGGGCGGGGAACCGCCACCGCGACCTGAGGGGAAGGTGCACCCCGGAGCACCTCCTACCCTTCTGAAACCTGTATACCGGCCCCTCCGTAGGGCCCCATGGCGGAAGGCCCGCCAGGGGGAAAGGGGCCTCGCCCCTTCTGCCCGCCGACGGCGTCTTCCCGCCGGAAACCTCTTGAGGACGAGGGTCCACCGCCGCCGGCGTTCCGGCCGCCCGGAGGCCGGGCGCCGGCAAACCCCTCGACCCGGCACAGCAAACTTCGCCGTGGGATTCCGTCGCCGCTCCCCTCGGGTCGTCGGCGGAACCGAAAGGATCCAAAGCCCCATGGTTCGCAACCTTCGGCGCACTTTTCGCGTCCTTTTCGGGCTGTCCTCCCGGGTTCCCCACCCAAGCCCCGCCCTCAGCCGGGCGGCCCGCACCCTCGGCTTCCTCTTTTCCCTGTCCGCCCTCCCAGGCCTCTTTCCGGCCAGGGCCCACCTCCGGGCGCAGCCCCGGCCCTCCGCAGCGGCGCCCGGGTCCGCCGGGGTTCCCGGAAGGGGGGTTCCGGTCCTCCCGGCCGTGCGGATCCCCCCCAACCTCCCCCTCCCCACCGTGGACGGGCGCCTGGACGATCCTGCCTGGGCCCTGGCCCCCGTGGCCCGGGACTTCGTCCAGATGGAGCCCCACGAAGGGGCCCCGGCCACGGAGGCCACCGAGGCGCGGATCCTCTTCGGACCGGACGCCCTCTACGTGGCCTTCCGGGCCTACGACTCCCACCCCGACAGCATCGTGGGTCAATTGACCCGCCGAGACCAGGACACCTACTCCGACCGGGTCCATCTCCTGGTGGATTCCTACTTCGACCGCCGCACGGCCTTCCACTTCGCCGTGAACCCGCGGGGGGTCAAGACGGACCTCTACCGGTTCGACGACGTCCAGGAAGATCCCTCCTGGGACGCCGTCTGGGATGCGGCGGCCCGGGTGGACAGTGCCGGTTGGACGGCGGAGATGCGAATCCCCTACTCCCAGCTCCGGTTCGCCCACGGCGAGGACCAGACCTGGGGGGTCAATTTCGGGCGGGAGATCGCCCGCAGGAAGGAGGTCTCCACCTGGGCTCCCCTGCGGAAAAGCGAGGCCCGCATGGTGTCGAGCGCCGGCGAGGTCCGGGGCATCGGCGGCCTGCGCCCGCCTGCGCGCCTGGAGGTCCGCCCCTTCACCCTGGCGCGTCTGGCCAGAACGCCCCCCCAGCCCGACAACCCCCTCTGGAAGAGGAACGACGGGTTCGCCTCAGGGGGCCTGGACCTCAAGTACGGGGTCACGGGCGATCTTACCCTGGACCTGACCGTGAACCCCGACTTCGGCCAGGTGGAAGCCGACCCGGCCCAGGTGAACCTCACGGCCTTCGAGACCTTCTATCCCGAGAAGCGTCCCTTCTTCTTGGAGGGGGCCGGCATCTTCCACTTCCCCCTGGGGACCGGAGACGGGGATCTGGGCACAGAATCCCTCTTCTATTCCCGGCGCATCGGTCGCCCTCCCCAGGGGCAAGCGAACCCTCAAGGTGGCCACATCCAGGTCCCCGAAGCCACCACCATCCTTGGGGCCTGGAAGCTGTCGGGGAAAACTCGATCCGGCTGGTCCGTGGGCCTGCTGCACGCGTTGACGGCAGAGGAAAGGGCCAAGGTGGTCCCTCCGGGAGGTCCCCACGGTGAGACCCCGGTGGAGCCCTGGACCCAGTACGGGGTGGCGCGCCTCCAAAAGGATTTCCGCCAGGGAGCCAGCGCCCTCGGCTTCGTGGGCACGGCCACGCTCCGGGAGCCCGACGTGGCCGCCGATCTCCTCCTGAGGTCGCGGGCCGTCACGGGAGGTGTGGACGGGCGTCACCGTTTCGGCCCCGGGGGGGCCTATCAGTTCAGCGGCTACCTCGTGGGTTCCTGGGTGGAAGGATCGCCGGAAGCCATGGCCCTGACCCAGCGGTCGTCCTCCCGATATTTCCAGCGGCCCGGGGCTCCCCACCTGCAATATGACCCCACCCTGACCACTCTGGGCGGTTGGGCCGGCAAAGTGGAGGTCCTCAAGGTGGGGGGCGGATTCTGGCGGTGGGCTACCGTAGTGCTGGCCCGCTCCCCGGGGTTCGAGCCCAACGATCTGGGCTACCAACAGAGGGCGGATCAGATCCTCCACATCCTTTATGCCGGCTACGACCGCTATACCCCTTCCCGGCTTCTGCGGCGGTGGCGGCTGAACGTCAACGGCTGGCACGGCTGGACCTTTGGTGGGGAGGCGGCGGGGGCGGGGGGGAACGTGAACGGCTCCCTCACCCTTCCGAGCTACTGGGGCGCCCACGCAGGGATCAACCGTCAACTGGCCTCCTACTCCCCCACCCTTCTCAGGGGGGGGCCCCTCATGCGTACCGAACCCGCCCTCAACGGGTGGATGGGGGCCTTCAGCGACGACCGGAAGGCCTTGCGGGGCCAGGTGGGGCTGAACTGGTACCGGGCCGACGAGAGCGGCTCATGGTCTCTGTCCACCAACGGAACCCTCCGCTGGCGCCCCTCCGGCTGGGCGAGCCTGTCCCTAGGGCCCTCCGTGTCCTGGAACGTGAGCGAAGCCCAATGGGTGCGCCGCATCGAGGCCTCCGGACCCCACTACCTCTTTGCCCGGCTCGACCAGAAGACGGTGGCCCTCACGGGCCGTTTCGACCTTACCTTCCACCCCGACCTCACCTTGCAGGGTTACTTCCAGCCCTTCGTCAGCGCCGGATCCTACTCGGAGTTCAAGGAGGTGACCGCCCCCCGGGCCCGTCGCTACCAGGACCGCTTCCGGCCCGTGGAGGTGCAGCAAGAGGGCGGGCACTATCGGACGGACCTGGACGGGAACGGGGTCTGGGAGCGCTTCGCCAGGCCGGACTTCAACATCCGCCAGTTCCGCTCCAACCTGGTGCTCCGCTGGGAATACCGCCCCGGCTCCCACCTTTACCTGGTGTGGTCCCAGGGGCGGAACGACTTCGAAGCCGACGGGAAGTTCCGCCTGGGGGAAGGCGTAGCCGACCTCTTCGGGGCTCCGGCAACCAACGTTTTCATGGTGAAAGCCAGCTACTGGCTGGGACGCTGAAGGGGGCCGGCCTAGCCTGCCCCCACCAGCCGCTCCACCTCCTCCGGGGCGGTCGGGAGGTCCGCCGAGCGGACCTCCCGACCGTCGGGCGTGACGAGCACCATGTCTTCCACCCGCACCCCCAGCCCCCGGAGCTCGGGCGGTGCGGCCGGAAGGTCGGGGGGGAAGTAGAGGCCCGGTTCCACGGTAAGGACCATCCCCGGCTCGAGTTCCCGGGGCTTTCCGTCCTTCTCGTAATCCCCCGGATCGTGGACCTCCAGCCCCAGCCAGTGGGATGTCTGGTGGGGGAAGAACGGCTCGTAGGCTCGATCCACGATTGCCCTGAAAGTAGAGCCTTTCAAAACCTTGAGGTGCCTCAGACCCCGGATGAGTTCCTTCAGGCAGGCTTCATGAACGGCCGCGACGCGGTTGCCGGGGCGGACCGCCCCCAAGGCGGCCTCCCGGGCTGCCAGAACCACCTCGTAGACAGCCCGTTGCGTCGGGGTGAAATGCCCCCCCACCGGTACGGTCCGGGTCAGATCCCCAGAGTAGAGCCCGACCTCAGGTCCTCCGTCCAGCAGCAGAAGGTCGCCTTCCCCCAGGCGAGAGGCGTTGGCAGAATAGTGGAGGACGCAGGCATTGGCCCCACCCGCGGCGATGGTGGGGAAGGCCGGACCCGAAGCCCCCCCGATGCGGAAGGCCGCCTCCAGCCAGGCTTCTACCTCCCACTCCCCCACCCCCGGCCGCACCCTCGCCAGGGCCTCCCGGAAGGCCCGGACCCCGAGGTCTGCGGCCCGCCGCAGGGCTTCCTGTTCCCAGGGATCCTTCCGGAGGCGGAGTTCGTCCAGGAGTTCTCCGGGGTCCACCACCCCCCGGAGACTCCCGGCCTTCCGGGAGAGCCGGGTCCGGGACCGAGCCAGCTCGTCGAGAACGAGGCGATCCATCTTCTCGGCGCCCGACCCCAGGCGGTAGAACACCCACCTTCCCTTTCCCAGAAGGAAGGGGATGCGACGCTCCAGTTCGGTGGTGGGGAACACCTCCTCAGCGCCCACCTCCTGGGCCACCTCCGCCGGATCGGGCCTGGGGCCATCCCACCGTTCCTCCCGGGGGTCCCGGGGGGGGACCGCCATCACGAAGGAAGGGCCCTCCAGCCCCCCCCGGAGGAAGAGCACCGCTCCCTTCCCTGTCCACCCCGTCAGGTAGAACAGCTCCTTTCGCGTCCCCGTCCAAGAGGCACGCAGGCTCGGGGATCCCCCTCCCACGGGCGGCGCCAGGATCAGGACCCCTCCTCCCCACTCCTCCAAGAGCCGGAGGACCTGGTTCCGGCGCTCCCGGAACACCTCCCGGGGGATCTCTTCCACCCCAAGGGTGGAGCCAGGGAGGGGGCTCATCCTTTCAGCACCCCCATGGGCTTCAGCCGGGCTACCTTGCGTCCGATTCCCGCTTCGTGGACCACTTCCACCACCGAGGCCACATCTTTGTAGGCTTCCGGCACCTCTTCCGCCACCGTGGCAAAGGAAGAGGCCCTGACTTCGATCCCCCGCCCCTGGAACTCGTCCCGGAGGTTCCGGCTCCTGACCGACTTCTTGGCCTGGTGGCGGCTCATGCGCCGCCCAGCACCATGGCAGGTGGATCCGAAGGTCTCGGCATAGGCGCCGTCGGTGCCCAGGAGCACGTAGGAGTAACGGCCCATGTCCCCGGGGATGAGCACCGGCTGGCCCAGGTCCCGGTAGGCCGGCCCCAACTCGGGATGCCCGGGAGGGAAGGCCCGGGTGGCCCCCTTACGGTGCACGCACAGGGTCTTCTCCACCCCTCCCACGGAGTGCTTCTCGAACTTGGCGATGTTGTGGGCCACGTCGTAGACCAGGCTCATCCCCAGGTCGCCGGGACTCCGTCCCAAGACCTTCTGGAAGGCCTCCCGGACCCTGTGGGCCATCATCTGGCGGTTGGCGAAGGCGAAGTTGGCCGCGGCCCGCATGGCCCCCAGGTACTGCCGGGCTTCCGGCGAGTCCAGGGGGGCGCACACAAGCTGGCGGTCGGGGAGGTCGATTCCGTACTTCTTCACTGCCTTGAGCATCACCTCCAGATAGTCATCACACACCTGGTAGCCCAAGCCGCGGGAACCCGAGTGGATGAAAACCGTGACGGTACCCTCCTCCAAACCAAGCCGTTCGGCCGCTTTGCGGTCATAGACCTCTTCCACGGCTCCCACCTCGATGAAGTGGTTGCCGCTTCCGACGGTTCCCACCTGATCCCGCCCCCGCTCGATGGCCCGCTGGCTCACCTGATCGGGATCCGCCCCGGCAATGGTCCCCCGGTCCTCGATATGGTCCAGGTCGGCCTCAGTCCCGAATCCTTGTTCCACCGCCCAGGCGGCGCCCCGGGTCAGGATGGCGCGAATATCCTGTGGTTTCAGGACAAAAGCCTTATAGCCCTTACCAACACCTGCTGGTATGCTGTGGTAGAGCTCGTCCATGATGCGGGACAGGTACGGTTTGAACTCCTCCACCCGGAGGTTCGAACGCAGGAGCCTGACCCCGCAGTTGATGTCGTAGCCCACCCCCCCCGGCGACACCACCCCGCCTTCCTCGGGATCGAAGGCCGCCACGCCTCCGATGGCGAAGCCGTATCCCCAGTGGATATCCGGCATGCCGATGGAGCGGCCCACGATGCCGGGGAGTTCCGCCACATTGGCCACCTGTTTGACGGCTTCGTCGCCGCGGATGTCGGCCATGAGGGTGTCGTCGGCGAAGATCAGGCCGTCCACCCGCATCTTCCCCTGCCGGGGAATCAACCAGCGGTAGCGGTCCAAACGAACCAGTTCCATTTCCCACCTCCCCTGAGAACGCTTCCGCTCCCCTCCCTGGGCGAGCCGAGACGGGAGCCGGGTGCCCCGGGCGGCCCCGAAGCCGGGACGAAGACCCGGGGTCGTCCCACGGGACGTCCGTTCACACGTCGAAGATCACCCGAGCCCGCCACCCCCCCTCTCCCTCCGCCACCTCCAAGCCGTGGAAGGTTACCCCTTTGATTTCCCGGACCGGCGGCCAGGGCCCCCTCCGCCCTTCCACTTCAGCCCGGAGAAGGAAGCCGGGGGGGGGGGAACCTGCCTTCGGGGCCGCCGGCACCACGCTGACCCTGGCGTCGGTGGTGACGAACCCCTCCGTCTCGTGGAGGAAGAGAAGGGTGCGCAGCCACCTGCGGAGAAGGCCGTCCAAATCCTCCGCTTCCTCCTCCACCCTCCGCACGGAAACCTCCCCCCCTTGGGGCTCGGATTCCAGAACCAGCCACAAGGTCCCCAAGGCGCAACGCCGGAACAATTCCGGAAGGCTGGGGGCCACCGCTTCCAGCCCCACGTCCGCCGTATGGTCCAGGGCCGTGACCCCGGCCACAGGGATTTCGTCCCTTCCTTCCATCCCGGTTGTCCTCGACAACCCGAAAGAACCAACGGGCCGCTGGTCCCCGCCGCCCCGACGCGGCCTGGGGGGGACGGCCGGGCGGCCTGGTGGGGGGGGAACCTTCTTTCGCCTGGAATGTACCCGCCGCCACAGTCTTCCTTCAAGCGGCGGCTTCGGGGGCCCTGGCCGGGGGGGAGGCCAGCAGGGCTCCCACCCCTACAACCTCGGCGTCCGCTCCTCCGGGCAACCTCGGCATCGCTTCCGCAGCCCCCCACACCCCCCGGTGCTGCGGCGGGTTCAGCCGGGCCCTTGCCGTCGGAGGGCGTTTTCTGAGATCGGAGAAGAGGTACTGCCCTTATGCTGTGCTGTAGCGGCCCCCTTTCCGTTTCCCTGGTGATCCTTCTCCTCCCCGGGGAACCGCCCGGGGCCGAAGCCCGGCCCGGCGGGCCGGAGCACCTCGCGGGTGCTCCCCAGGCCGTGGCCCCACCGCCAAGGGCCCAGCCCGACACGGTCCCCCCCGACACCCTTCGGGTGCTCCCCCTGGAGGAGATCCGTGTCCAGGTGCTCCGGAGCCCCCTCGCTCCCACGACCTCGCCCTTGGCCGTCTCCGCCCTGGCCGGGGCGGACCTGGGAAGAGGGAGGGGGGGGTGGTGGCTCGAGGAAGCTCTTCAGGCCCTCCCTGGACTTCAGGTACAGAACCGCTTCAACGGGGCGGTGGGGGAGCGGATTGCCCTTCGGGGGATGGGGGCTCGGGGGCAGTTCGGCATCCGGGGCCTCCGGATTCTGGTGGACGGGATTCCCGCCACCCTCCCCGACGGCCAGGCCTCCCTGGACCATGTGCATCCCGCCCTCCTGGACCGGATCGAAGTCCTCCGGGGCCCCGCCTCGGCTCTGTACGGCAACGGTGCCGGCGGCGTTCTCCGCCTGGAGTCCGTCCGCCCCCCCCCGGAGGGGAGGGTGGCCCAGGGTACCCTCGCCGGGGGGAGTTTCGGGGCGCGCCGCCTCCATCTCGTGTCAGGGGGTCGGATAGGCTCCGGAGGTTTCCTGTTCGCACCCTTCTTGGAGAGCTGGGACGGATTCCGCACCGATCCGACCAGCCCAAAGGGGACCTACGGCGCCTCCCGGCGGTGGGGACTGCATTCCACCGCCGCGTGGCCGGCCCTCGGCGGCACCTTTTCCGGGGTGCTGAACCTGGCGGGGCTGGAGGCGGAAAACCCCGGGTCCCTTCCCCGGAGTCTCCTGGCGGAAGAGGCGCGCCCCGCCAGCCCGTTGCACGTACGCCAGCAAGCGGGCAAAGACGTCCGACAGGGTCAGGTCGGGCTCACCTGGGAGGGGGCCTTGGGGGCCCTGGAGAGTTCCTGGTCCCTCCACGGCATCCT
>JAUQOX010000346.1 GCA_030550695.1 Gemmatimonadota bacterium
CCCTGTCGGTTTCCTCCCGGATCCTCCCCGAATACCGCGAATTCGAGCGGACGTCCACCACGGTGGTGAATGCCTACGTGGCTCCCCTGATGGGCCGATATCTGGATCGCATCCGGACGGCCAGCGGCGCCACCTCGGTCCGGATCATGGGCTCTCACGGGGGGGCCGTTCCGGTGGAGCGGGCCATTCGGGAACCGGTCCACACGGTTCTTTCCGGGCCTGCGGGGGGGGTGGTGGGGGCTTTGGCCTGGGGGCGGCAATCGGGTTTCGAGCGGATCATGAGTTTCGACATGGGGGGCACCTCCACGGACGTCTCCCTTTGCCCGGGACAACCGCTTTTCACCCGGGAATTCGAGATCGGGGGGCATCCGGTGGCCGTGCCGGTGATGGACATCCATACGGTGGGAGCCGGTGGCGGTTCTTTGGCCCGCCTGGATCCCGCAGGGGCTCTCCGGGTCGGGCCGGAAAGCGCAGGGGCCGAGCCGGGGCCCGTTTGCTATGGGAGAGGGGGAGACACCTTGACGGTGACGGACGCCCATGTATGGCTGGGCCGGATTCCCCCGGAAGGCTTCCTGGGCGGACAGGGTCAGCTATACCGGGACCGGGTGGAGGAGCCCCTTCGGGTCTTGGCCCGGGCCATGGGGCGTTCGCCGGAAGAGGCGGCGGAGGGGATCCTCTCGGTGGCCGATACCGCCATGGAGGGAGCCTTGCGGGTCATTTCCGTGGAGAGGGGCTTCGACCCCGCCGATTTCGTGCTGGTGGCCTTCGGAGGGGCCGGCGCCCTGCATGCCGCCGAGCTCTCGCAGCGGCTCGGGATCCCCAGGGCCCTGGTGCCACCCGACCCCGGCCTGCTTTCCGCCTACGGGATGCTGGCGGCCCGGCCACGGCGGGAACGATCCCGGACCGTTCTCCTCGGGAGTACCGACCCCCTGGCTCCTCGCACCATGGAAGAGGCCTTCCGTCGCTTGGAGGAAGAGGCCCTGGCGGAGATGGTCGCCGAGGGGCATTCGACGGCGGATCTGGTGGTAAACCGCTGGGTGGACGCCCGTTACCGGGGCCAGAGTTTCGAGCTGCGGGTCGCGGGGGATGCCTGGGTCGAGCGTTTTCACCGCGCGCACCGGGAGCGATACGGCTACGAGCGGTGGGACACCCCCGTGGAAGCCGTGACCCTCCGGGTAGTCGTCGAAGCCCCACCCCTCCCCCTCTCCCCCCATCCCGTTCCCCCCCGGCCCTCTGCCCGCCCCGTCAGGAAGGCACCGGTCTACTACCGGGGTGAAACGCTTCCCACCCCTTGTTACTGGCGTGGGGACCTGGGGGCAGGCTTTCGAGCTCCGGGGCCCCTTGTGGTCATGGAGTACAGCGCCACCACCTGGACGCCACCCGGTTGGACCCTGGAGGTGGACCGGTGGGGGACCCTCCACCTCGTGAGGGAGGGCTGACCCATGACTCGGGAACCGGCCTCCATGGATCGAACCGACCCCGCGCCTTCTCCCCCTTACCTGGGGGGAGCTGTGGCCGCCCTGACGGTGTTCGGCCTTTATGCCTTCACCCTAGCCCCCACCACGGCCTTCTGGGACACCAGCGAATACATCGCCACCGCCCACATCTTGGGAATCCCTCACCCCCCTGGGAACCCCCTCTTCGTCCTCCTGGCCCGTTGCTGGGAACTGCTCCTCGCCCCCCTGGGCCTCTCCGTAGCCGTGCGGATCAATCTCTTTTCCGCAGCCATGAGCGCCCTGGCCCATGGGTTCTGGTTCCTCGTGATCCACCACATCCTGAGCCGGTTCACCGGCACGTCGGGCCGCATTTTCCCCTTGGTGGGAGCTTCGGCGGCGGTGGCGGTGAGCGCTACCGCTTTCACAGTGTGGAATCAATCCAACGTCAACGAGAAGGTCTACACGGTTTCCCTCCTCACCATTGCGCTCCTCTCGTGGTTGGCCCTCCACTGGCGGGAAAACCTGGGAAAGGGGAAGGACGACAACCTCCTCATTCTCATGGTCTTCATCCTGGCTTTGTCCGTGGGCAACCACCTGATGGCTTTCCTGGCCGCCCCCGCTCTGCTCCTGTTCATCCTCCTGGTCCACCCCCGGACCCTTCTGAACTGGAGGCTCTATGCGTGGTCGGCGGTGGCCCTGGTGGCAGGTCTCTCGGTCCACCTGTTCTTGCCCATCCGTGCCGGTCTGGATCCGATCATCAACGAGGCTTCTCCCACTTGCGACGGATTGGGGTCGGCTCTTTTGAGTATCGTGACGTGGGGCCAGGCGGGTTGCGAGAACCTTTCCGACGCCCTTACCCGCAAGCAATACGTGAAGCCGCCCCTGTGGCCGCGCTTGGCCCCCCTCCACCAGCAGTTTCTCAATTATCTGCAGTATTTCGACTGGCAATGGGCCCGCTCTCTCCAGGGCAGTGACGTGGTGTTCGCTCCGGCACGACTTCCTTTCACCATTCTGTTCACCTTGTTGGGCCTCAACGGGGTGGTGGAGCACTTCCGGAGGGAACGTCTTACCGCCTGGTACATGCTGGCCCTCTTTGCGACTCTGTCCGTGGGCTTGGTGTACTACCTGAACTTCAA
>JAUQOX010000071.1 GCA_030550695.1 Gemmatimonadota bacterium
GACCCACGATGGTGGTTTCGTCTTCGAAGTGCAGGTTCACCTTCACCGTTCCCAGTTGCGGCCAGAACCACCGCCCCAGCCGCACGAGCTCCCGCCGCACCCCCGCCGTCACCACACCAGAAGGCGCGTAGTCGCTCCACGACAGGCCGTGCCGGTAGGCCAGGGGCAGGCGGGGAAGGGCAAGGAACAGGGCTTGCAGACACGGATCCCGCCCTTCCATCCCGTAGAAGTAGAAGGTGCCGTCCCTACTGCCGAAGTACAGCCGGCCCCGACCGGAGTCGAAGTAGAACGTTCCATCGGGGGCCATGCGCACCGTGAGGGCCACCTCACCGTGGCGGCTCCCGGGAAACTTCGGCCCCCGGCAACCGCTGACGCGGAACCGGTGGACTTCGTCCAGGACGAAGGCCATCCGATTTTCCAAGCCTTTTTCAGCCGGGAGCGGCTCCACCCGGGCACCTTCCTCCGGAAGGTCGTTGGCGAAGAACTCCTCACCCCGGCGATAGGCCAGAAAGCTGAACGGCAGCGTGGGCGCCCCTAGCTGGTCGGTAGCCTGAACCTGCAGGTGGATGTGGGGTTGGGGCGAATAGCCGGAATTTCCGCACAGCCCCAGGACCTCCCCCCGCTCCACCCAACTCCCCTCCCGGACCCGGATGGAACCCTGAGCGAAGTGCGAGATCTCCACATAGAACCCCCGCTCGTCCTTGAGGATGACCAGATTGCCCCAATTTCGGGAGCGGTCGGTGCTGCCGATGAGGTTGTCCGGCAATCCGTCCACCACTCGCTCCACCCGCCCTCGGATGGGGGAGAGCACCGGTTTGCGGAAAGCATAATAATCCGCCAAGGCCGTGCCCTCTCCCCGGTGGGGGCGGCCGTCCTCGTCCGTGATGACAAAATCATACGCGTGGCGCCAAGGCCCTTGATGCGTCCATCGCCCGTTGAAGCCCTGCCAAACCGTCCAAGTCCCGGAGAAGGGGAGGAACAGTGATCGAAGCGACCCCGGGAAGCGCAGAGACCTGGTGAGGTGATCGTCCAGCACCTCCTCGGGGGTCCCGACGCCTCGGGCCAGGTAGGGGAACTCCACCAGCCCCAGCGTATACACGAATCCCAGGGTTACGAGGTTGAAGGGTAGGGCGAAGACGGGCACGCCCCACCGGCTCCAAAAGGCTTCGGTAGAGCTGAGGAGGACGGTGCTGGTGAGCACGGCCAACAGCGCCATCAGGGTGCTCCGCCGGGAAGGCACCAGGAACACCCCTCCCATGGCAGCAGCGATGAGAATGAAATTGAAGGCGTTCAGGTCCTGAAAGGCCTGCGAAGGGGATCCGCTCAAGAGGCCCAACGTGCCTACGCCCGTGTAGTACCCGCCCGCAGCCAACAACAAGAGGATCCGGGAACGGAAGAGAAGGGCCAGGGCGATGACCAACCCCCCGGCCACCGTAGGCACGAAGAAAATGGCGCCCAAGGAGCGGAGAAAACCTCCCAGCCACAGGGGAACCGCCGTTTCCCAGAGGGACCAACCCTTGGGGTAGAGCGAGGTAACGTAAAGGTTGCTGTAGCTTCCGGCGGCCAGGTACGCCATGGAGCTGACCAACACGAAGGGAAGGGACAAGATGGGCAGCCGGAGGTAGTACCAGACGGCGCTGAAGAGGGCGTGGGTGACGATGAAGGCGGCGATCCCCGCAGTGACGAGGATAAAGAAGGTGAGGGGTGTGGGTCGAAAGAGATATCCGAGGGAAAGGCCTACCAGGAGCGGGTTGTAGGTATAGAAACCCGACTCCAGGAATTGGGGGTCCATTCGGATGAGGCGGGCGAAGGCATACGCCGCCAGGACCGCCACCACCCCTCCCAGGGCCACGTTCGGCGCGGTCAGGGTAACCCCCAGGATAGCCGCGCCTAAGCCTGGCCCCTTGAGGAAGAGCACCTCGCTGTAACTGTTGAGTACCGCCCGGAGGTGGTCATGGGCCCGTTGGAGGGGACGTTTCCCTCCCACAGGGGAAGGCGGGTTTCGGGTCTCGAAGTCCGGGCGCACGGCGGACCTCTAGGGCACCTAGGTTAGCCGCAACCGCTCCGGGAGCCGCTCCGGGCCCTCGACTTCGGACAGGGTCTCCCGCTCGCGGATGACCTCCACGCTCCCGTCTTCTCCCACCAATACCACGGCGGGACGGTATTCGATGAACTGCATCCACTGGGTCACATTGTAGGCCCCCACCGGCGACAGGACCAGCCGAGTCCCTCGCTTCAGAGGCGGCAACAACGTCCCTTCGTCCACGACGTCGATGTTCATGCACAGAGGACCGTTGATCATCGACGGTTCGTTCATCCCCTGGACCTCCCGATCGATTTCGATGGTGAACTTGTACCAGAACGAGGTGAAGAGGTCGTTCAGGCCGGCATCCGCCACGTAGGCGCGACGGCCGTCGGGGAGTCGCTTGGCGGCGAAGATGGTGGTGATGAGGAAGCCGGCTTCATCCACCAGGGCCCGCCCGGTTTCCAGAATGAGGCGCGGGAAGACACCAGGGGGCAGGTGGGCGTACAGGGCATCGGTGATGGCCTCGGCAAAAGCTTCGATGGGAGGGACGGCCACATCGGGGGGTAGGTAGGTTCCTTTCAGCTTGTTCTTGGAAGGGAAGCCTCCGCCCACGTCCAGGAACTCCATCTCGTAGCCGAACCGCTCCGCCACCTCCGTGCCGAACTGCACCATCTTGGCCGTTGCTCGCCCATAGGCATCCGGATCCAGGATGAAGGTGCCGATGTGGGCATGGAGGCCCTTCAGGATCAGGTACCCTCGGGAATGGATGCGTTTGACGGCATCCATGGCCTGCCCCGATTCCAGGTTCAGGCCGAAGCGGGTCCACTGGGGAAAGATCCCCGTGTCCATGTTCAGGCGAATCCCGATGGGAATTTGCCGATCCATCTCCTTGGCCAGGGCTTCCAGGTCATGGATCTCGTCCAGGTGATCCACATGGATCTGGGCCCCTTCCTCCACGGCTCGCCGAAGGGCCCGGAGGGGTTTGTAGGGGCCGTTGAAGATGATCCGATGACCCGGAACCCCCAGCTTACGTGCCTTCTCGTACTCGAACTCCGAGACCACCTCCGCTAAGGCACCTTCGTCGTGAAAGACCGCGCAGACGGCCTGGAGATAGTTGGTTTTGTAGGACCACGCCTGGACGACATGGGGGTAGCGGGTGGCAAAAGCCTCGTGGACCTCACGGTATTTTTGGCGCATTATGCGCTCGGAGAACACGAACAGGGGAGAGCCGAAGCGCTCCACCAAACTTTCGATGTTGACCCCGTCGATGGCTTTGCGTACCCGGCGGGAGTACATGGGACTGCTCCCGAACTTGTTCAGGTAGCCCGCTTCAAGCCGCACGATGACGGGTTTTTCGTAGGCTTGTTTCATACCGCCTCTCCCTGCCGACGAGGATCCCCCTCCTGGCCATCGACTCCGCAGTCCCCACAGGCGCCGGTGGTGATCATGCTTTGAAAGCGATCCAGGTCGGTTACGAGCTCGTAGGTATAGCGCACAAAGAGCTTACCAGCAGGATAGTCTTCGGCCTCCATGGGCGGGGGCGGGATCTGCAACGCTTTCCGCACCAGACGCGCAGGAAGGTTGACCCCAACCCCGGCAGAGAGGTAAATCCATGCGGGGAAGCGAGGGTTGATCTCCACCAGGTACACATCCTCTCCATCCACGATGCACTCCAACTCCATGGGTCCCCGCCA
The DNA here is from genome assembly GCA_030550695.1 of Gemmatimonadota bacterium. Taxonomy (GTDB): domain Bacteria; phylum Gemmatimonadota; class Gemmatimonadetes; order Longimicrobiales; family Gaopeijiaceae; genus JAUQOX01. The sequence goes on from JAUQOX010000071.1 coordinate 3,721, forward strand.
GCGGTAGAGCTCCATGAACCGTTCCACGGCCTGGAGCATGAGGGGATGGCGCACGGTCACTCCCGTCCAGATCTTCCCGAGCTCGGTGATCCACATCTTCTTTACCCCGACCCTGCCCAGGAGTCCGCCCTCGCCGTCTCCTACCGCAACCACGTTGAGTTCGTCTCCCTTGACCACCTCCTGGACCAGGATGGGGTACCCCCACTCGGCCACAAGCTTGTGGTAGTGGCCCAGGGCCTCCTTGGTGCTATGGGCCTTGTAGGCCTTGTAGAACGCCCCTTTGACCATGACCGGCGTGCCGATGCGGTCCACGGCCTTCTCCAGGTCCTCGGCTGAAGAAACCACCATGGTGGTGGGAAGCTTGAGGCCCAAGGCGGTTGCCAACTCTCCCAACCGGTCCTTCCCCCGGAGGCGGTATTGGTCGGGGGTGGGGACGAACGTGCGAAGCCCGAGGCGTGCGAGCTCGGCCTGGTGCTTCATGTAGAAGGGCATTTCCGTGTCCAGGGTGGGGATGACGAAGCTCATCCCCGTCTTTTCCTGGATGTGGAGGAGCCGGGCGCGGTAGGCGTCATGACCGGCCGAGGGATAAGGGAGGAGGAAGGCGTGATCCACGACCCAGTCCATGTAGATACCGGGTTCCATGGCGTCGTAGGCCAACCCCACGATCCGTACCTCCAGGTCGGGGGCCTCCCGTAGGCAACGGGCCACCCCGATGCCGGGGCCCGGGTTGTCCACGGCGTTGATCCCCGAAATGCCCACCACGAGCGGAGCCATGGTCAGAGGAGTCGAAAGGTGCGGAGATGGTCCATGAAGTCCTCCACGTCCCGGAGCGCTTCCTCGAGGCTCACGTCGAATTGTTCCGCAAGCTGGTGGGCCAGCTCGTTCGGGGGTATTCCTTTCCGTAGCCCCTCCACGACGACCATGGCCGTGGCATTCAAGGTATAGCTCTCGCCCGTGGTGGGATCGAAGGCGAATCCATCGGGGTTGAGGGCCAAGCTCCGCAGCCGCTGCATGGCGAGTCCTACCATCCGGGGTGTTGGCCAAGGCCCAAGAGCCCGCAGGCCGCGGGCAGGGGGGCCTCGATAAGTAGGAGAATGCAGATCCTGGTCCAACGTTAACCGAGGGCATGATGGGGGGGTAGACGTGGGGAGGCGGTCCCGGAGAAGGAAACCCCCCGTTGCACCCGTCCCTTTGCCCGTGCTATGCTCCCCCCTTGTGGCCTCGATTCGCCAGGAGGTGGCTGCCCGTGAATTCGGCAGGACCGATCTCGCCCTCCCTCCCTCCACCGCTGCCCGAGGAGGTCCTGGCCGACCTCCGCCGGGCTGTGGGACCCCGCTGGGTGATCACGGACCCTGACCATCTCCTGGTTTATGAGGCCGATGCCCAGACCGGCCACCGGGGGTTGCCGCAGGCTGTGGTGCTTCCGGCTTCCACCCAGGAGGCTGCGGCCGTGTTCGGCTGTCTCCACGGCCACGGCATACCGGTGATCCCCAGGGGGGCCGGGACCGGCCTGGCGGGGGGGGCGGTGGCCTTGCAGGGAGGGGTGGTGGTCTCCACCGCCCGCATGAACCGCATCTTGGAGCTGGACCCCGACAACCGGAGGGCGGTGGTTCAGCCCGGGGTGTCCAACAGCCGGCTCTCGGCGGCGGCTGCGGCCTTCGGCCTCCACTATCCCCCTGACCCCTCCTCCCAGACCGCCTGCACGCTGGGGGGGAATGTGGCCACCAACGCCGGCGGGCCCCATTGCTTGAAGTACGGGGTGACGGGGCGCTACGTGACCGGCCTGAAGGTGGTTCTGGCGGACGGGGAGGTGATGCACCTGGGGGGGGCGGGGCGGGAGGGAAGTCTGTTCGACTTCGTGGGTCTCTTCGTGGGGTCCGAAGGGTGCTTCGGGTTGGCAGCGGAGATCGAGGTGGTCCTGGCCCCCACGCCGGAGGGGGCGTGCACCCTGCTGGCCCTGTTCGACACCCTGGAGTCGGCGGGGAAAGCCGTTACGGAGATCTTGAAGGCGGGCTTGCTTCCGGCAGCTCTGGAGATCGTGGACCGGAACACGATCCTTGCCGTGGAGGCCAGTGCCTATGCGGCGGGCTACCCCACCCATGCCGGGGCGGCGCTGGTGGTGGAGTTCGACGGGTACCCGGAGGGGTTGGAGGAGGAGGTGGTGCAGGCCGAAGAGCGTTGCCGGGCAGCAGGAGCCTGGGAGGTCCGGAGGGCCCGGACTCCCGAGGAGAGGGCGGCTCTCTGGAAGGGACGGAAGAAGGCCTTCGGGGCCATGGGGCGCCTGGCCCCGGACCTGGTGGTCCAAGACGCCACCGTACCCCGCTCCCGCCTGCCGGAGGTGTTGGCCCGCATCGACGGGATTGCCCGGCACCACCGTCTCCGCATTGCCAACGTGTTCCACGCCGGGGACGGGAATCTTCACCCCAACATCGTCTTCGACCGCCGCGATGCCGACGAGACCCGACGGGTGGAGGAGGCCGCCCGGGAGATCATGGAGCTGTGTGTGGCGGTGGGTGGGACCATCACCGGGGAGCACGGCGTCGGGTTGGAAAAGCGGGAGTACATGCCTCTGGTGTTTTCTCCCGGGGAACTGGAGGTGCTGCGGGGCGTGAAGAGGGTGTTCGACCCCGCGGGGCTCTGCAATCCGGGGAAGGTCTTGCCCCCCTCACAAGAAGGCCGGGGTGGTCCCGGAGAGGGCGCCCCCGACGAGGCCGTGGGTGGGGGACGGCTCCCTGGCTTGGGAGGACGCGGTGGAGAGGGGTGATCTCCGTCGGATTTTGGGGGGAGAACTTTCCCCCGAGGCCCTCCGGCCCCCGGGGGAGTCGGTCCGCTGGGGGGTGGCCGGGCGTCTCCCCGAGGCGGTGGTGATGCCGGAGTCGGTGGACGAGGCCTCCCGGGTTCTGGCTCTGGCCCATCGCCATGGCTGGAGGGTCCACCCTGCCGGTCGGGGAACCTGGCTCCGCGGGGGCGGCCCCCGGATCCCCGCCGACGTGATCCTCAGCACCGCCCGCCTTCAGGGAATCCAGGACTACGAGCCCGCCGATTTCGTCGCCTCGGTTTGGGGGGGGACCTCCCTGGGGGACCTCTCCGAGACCCTGGCCCCCCAAAATCAATGGCTTCCCTTGGACCCCCCGGGCGGGAGGAGAGGGTCGGTGGGGGCGATGGTTGCGTTGGGGGTGGGTGGCGGCCTCCGCCATGGCTTCGGGGGCCCCAAGGATCTGGTCCTGGGGCTGACGGTGGTGGCGGGGGACGGCCGGGTGCTCCGGTGGGGGGGGAAGGTGATGAAGAACGTGGCGGGGTTCGACATGACCCGCTTGATGGTGGGGAGTTGGGGGGAACTGGGTTGGGTGGCGGCCGTGACCTTTCGCCTTTTCCCCTCGCCGGCCCAAGATACCACCCTTCTGGTGTCGGCCCCAAGGGCAGAGGACCTTCTGGCCGCCGTGCGACTTGCCGCCGCCCTTCCCGTCCCCTTGGCGGCGGTGGAGCTCCTCGATCCCTTCCCCTGGGAGCCGGGGCCGGGGGAGGGAGGGGCGGCCCTCGTCCTCCGTTTCCTCGGATCCCCCGGCCAGGTGAGGGCCACGGAGAGCCGGCTCCGGAACGCCCTGCCCACGGCAAGGGGGCCGCACGTCCCGCAGCTTCGACTTCTGGAGGGTCGCGAGAGCCGGGAGCTCCACGGGGTTCTGGAAGACTGGGAGGAGGGAGGGGAGTTGATCCTGCGGGCGGCTCTCCTCCCCACACGTCTGGGGGAGCTCTTGACGGAAGCCCGCCGGCTGGCCCGTCTCCCCGGAGGGGCGGAACCACCGCCCCGCCTTGCCCTGGCCGCCCACGCCGCCCAAGGCGTCCTTCGAATCCGGGTGAACGGGCTCCCCGAGGACCCCCAGGGTCTGGGGGTCTGGGCGCAGGCCCTTGGGGAATGGCGATCCCGCCTGGCGCAAAGGGGGGGAAGCCTGACGGCCATGTTGGGTCCGGAGAGGCTGTTCGACTCCTTTTCGCCTTGGGAGCCCCCGGGGCCGGAGGCCCGTCTGGTGGAGGGCGTCCGCCGCCTTTTGGACCCCGGAGCGATCTTCCCCAGGAGGAGGACGGGGGCATGAGGACTCCGGCGGGGATAGGCGCATCTTGGCGGCGGGAAATGGAGCGTCAGGCCGAGAAGCTCTTCCACTGCGTCCATTGCGGCTTCTGCCTTCCGGTCTGTCCCACCTACCTCCGGCTGGGCGACGAGGCGGATTCCCCCCGGGGACGGCTCCATCTCATGCGGGCCGTGGTGGAGGGTAGGCTCGGCACCGACTCGGGTTCCTTTCAAGAGCACCTGGACCTCTGTCTGGGCTGCCGGGCCTGCGAGTCGGTGTGTCCGTCGGGTGTGGAGTACGGCCGGCTCTTGGAGGGAGCTCGGCAAGCGGCGGCTTCCGCCAGGCCGCCTTCCTTCCTGGCCCGGCTCCTGGCCCGAGTCATGGCGACCCCCGCCCTCGCAGTCCCTCTCCTGGGGGCGGCTCGGCTCCTCCGGGCCACGGGGCTTCCCGACCTCTTGGCCCGCCGCCTCCCGGCCGAGGGGAGGTGGGGGGTGGTTCGGCTGGGCCTGGGGATGCTGGCGGCTACAGCCCCCCCGGACCTCTCCCCCGGGGAGACCCTCTACGGCTCGTCCCGCCCCCCCTCTTGCGAGGGGTCCGGGACAGGGCCAGGACCGGGAGAGGGGGGAATCGGCCAAGGCCGGAGGGTGGCCCTGTTTCGGGGATGCGTGCAAAACGGGCTGCTCGGTCACGTGAACAGGGCCACCCGGCGGGTCCTCGAGGCCAACGGCTTCGAGGTTGTGGAGGTGCCGGGGCAGGGGTGTTGTGGGGCCATCCACGCCCACATGGGGGACTTGGCCGGGGCCCGGGGGTTGGCCCGAAGGAACCTGGAGGCCTTCGACGGAGCGGGGTTAGCCCTGGGGGGGGCGACCGGGGCGGGGTGGGGGGCGGCCCTGCCGCAGCACGCACACTGGTGGGACGGGGGGGGGCCCCGGGGGGGGGCCCGGGGGGGGGGGGGGGGCGGGGGGCTCGGAGAGCGGGCACGAAGGTTTTCCGAGAGGGTCCGGGATGTTTCCGAGGTTCTCGCCGAGACAGGCCTCCGGCGGGGCGGGAGTCTCCCCCTTTCGGTGACCTACGACGCGCCCTGTCACCTCCTCCATGCCCAGGGGATCGCCTGGGAACCGCTCCGGCTTCTGGGATCCATCCCGGACCTCGACTTGGTTCCCTTGCCCGGCGCCGAGGAGTGTTGCGGAGGGGCGGGACTCTACGCCCTCACCCATCCCGACATGGGGAGGCGCATCGGGGAGGACAAGGCCCGTGCCGTGCTGGAGACGGGGGCCGCGGTGGTGGCCACCGGCAACCCCGGCTGCATGATGCAGATCGGGGCCTGGCTCCGGATGACGGAGGCCCGGGTGGCCGTGGCACACCCGGTGGAACTCCTGGACGAGAGTTACCGGCGAGGGGGGATCTATGGGGGTTGAAAGACTTCCTCCCTTGGGGCGCCGGCTCCTCGAGGCCGCCCGAGTCCGGGGGGAGGCCATGGCCGGATTGCTGGAGGAACTGGCGGCGCTGGAATCCCCCAGCGATGTCCCGGAAAGCCAGGTTCCGGTGCAGGGGCGGCTGGCGGAGTCCCTCCGGCGCCTGGGGTTCCACGTCCGGCGCCTCCCCGGAAGGACCCGAGGGGGGGTCCTCCTGGCCCTGCCGGGTCCGGATTGGGGGGAAAACGCGCCCCGGCAACTCCTCTTGGGCCACTCGGACACCGTCTGGCCGTCGGGGACGGCGGCGTCGGTCATGCCCATCCGGAGGGAAGGGGGGCGGCTCCTGGGCCCCGGGGTCTTCGACATGAAGGCGGGACTGGTCCTCATGGTCTTCGCCTTGGAGATCCTCCGGGATCTGGATCTCCCGCCGGCCGTGGCTCCGGTAGTCCTGGTGAACTCCGACGAAGAAGTGGGAAGCCCGGAGTCGGCTCCCGTGATCCGTCGTTGGGCGCGGCGGGTGGAGAGGGTCTACGTCCTGGAGCCGGCCTCGGGGCCGGACGGTGCCCTCAAAACTGCGCGCAAGGGGGTGGCCCGATACCGGGTCGAGGTCAGGGGCAGGTCTGCCCACGCCGGTTTGGAGCCGGAGAAGGGAGCCAGCGCCGTTCTGGCCTTGGCCAGCCTCATCCAGGAGATCCATGCCCTTGGCGAGCCGGCGGAAGGGACCACCCTGAACGTGGGGGTGGTGGGTGGGGGAAGCCGGGCCAACGTGGTGCCGGGGGAAGCGTGGGCGTTGGTGGACGTGCGCTTTGCCACGGAGGAGACGGGTCGGGCCATCCACCGGCGCCTGAGGGGGCTCCGGACCTCCGTTCCCGGCACCTCGGTGGTCGTTCACCGGGAGAGCCTTGTACCCCCCCTGGAGCCGACCCCTCGCAACCGGGCTCTCTGGGAAGCCGCCCGGGTGGCGGCCCGGGATCTGGGACTGCGATTGGGCGAGGCGGCGGTGGGAGGGGGCTCCGACGGCAACCTGACGAGCCGCTACACGGCCACCCTGGATGGGTTGGGGGCTGTGGGGGGCGGCGCCCACGCCGTTCACGAATTTGTGGAGCTGGCCAGCTTACCCGAGCGGGCGGCCCTTCTGGCCCGACTCCTTCTCCTGCCGCCTTGGCAGGCCAGGACCCCGGGGTCGGGGAACGGCGCCGGTCCCCTTCCGCCGGAGCCTGGACCTCCAGGTGACCCGCCGCCCGCCGCCCCGGGGGCGAAGGCCGGGCCGGCCCCTTGCAAGGGGGGACAGCGGTGAGCGCGACCCCTGCGTCTCCCTGGACGCTCCGTCCCCTGGCCACCCGTGAGGAGTACCACGCCTGCGTGCGTCTTCAGGAGGAGGTGTGGGGGGAGGGGTTCCAGGAGCGGGTTCCCGCGGCGCTCCTCATGGTGGCGAACCGCCTAGGGGGCTTGGCGGCGGGGGCTTTCTCCTCGGATGGAGCGCTGGAGGGTTTCGTCTTCGGGCTTACCGGTCTTGTGGGTGGCGAACCGGTGCACTGGTCGGACATGTTGGCCGTGCGCCCCGAGGAGCGGAATCGGGGGTTGGGGACCCGTCTCAAGCTGTTCCAGCGCGAGGTCCTGCTGGCCCGAGGCGTTCGGCGCATGCATTGGACCTTCGACCCCCTCCAGGCCCGCAACGCCCACATCAACTTCACCAAGCTGGGCGCCGTGTGCCGGGAGTATGCTGTGGACCTCTATGGGGAGACCGGCTCCCCCCTCCATCGGGGCATCGGGACGGACCGGATGGTGGTGACCTGGGAGATGGACTCCCCGAGGGTGGTGGCGCGGGTGGAGGGAGATCCGGTGGCCATGCCATCCTCCGGGGGAACCGGGCCGGGAGGGGGGGGAATCGGTGCGCCCTTGACCGGGGAGGGGCAGGACACCCGGGCAAGGGCGCACCTCACCCCGAAGGGGGAACCTACGGGGTTGGCCACGACGGCCGTCCCGGTGGTTCCCTGGGAGTTGCCGGGCGGCGAAGGCCAGGGACTCCCTTCCCCGACGGGCTCACCCCTCCTGGGCTTGAACGACCCCCGACTGTTCCTCCCCATCCCGACCCGCATCGAGGTCCTCATGGAGGCGGACCTCCCTTTGGCCGTCCGGTGGCGGCAAGTCACCCGGGAAGCCCTGATCCACTACCTGGGGCGGGGGTATGAAGTCCGGGAGTTCTTCCGGGGAGAGCCGGTGTCCCACTACCTCCTCGTCGCGCCGGGCGTGGAACCATGAAGATTGTCGAGGCGGAGCTCCGGGAAATCCATCTTCGACTCCGGGAAACCTTCACCATCAGCAGCGGGGGGTGGGCGGAGCGGCGCATCCTCCTTCTGCGTCTGGTTGCCGATGAAGGGGAAGTCTGGTCCGAATGCGTGGCCGCCGAACACCCCAACTACTCCTACGAGACCCCCGACACCGCCTGGCATATCCTTACCCGTTACGTCCTTCCCGCCGTGGTGGGACGGACGTTCCAAGGCCCCCACGATGTCTTGGAACCCGTGGCTTGGATCCGCGGCCACCCCATGGCCCTGGCCGCGGTGGAGATGGGAACGTGGGCGCTGCAAGCCCAGGCGGGGGGGATCTCCCTTTCTGCCCTCTTGGGTGGGGGAGCCAAGGCCGTACCGGTGGGAGTGAGCGTGGGTTTGCAGGACACCGACGACGAGCTCCTGCGCACCGTGGAGCGGCACTTGGAGGCGGGCTACAGAAAGATCAAGCTGAAGATCAAGCCCGGCCGCGATGTGGATATGCTTTGGAAGGTCCGCTCCCGCTTCCCGGAAGCATCTCTCATGGTGGATGCCAATGCAGCCTATACGCAAGACAATCTGAACCG
>JAUQOX010000347.1 GCA_030550695.1 Gemmatimonadota bacterium
TGACCCGGGCTTTCCTCGAGGCGGCCCCCGGGCCGGTGGCGGTGGAGTATGACGACCCCCACGGATCGGTGGAACTCCTGCTCCCCTCGGAACGGGAGGATCGGGTGCGGTTGGTCACCTCCCTGGCCCCCTGGTTCGAGGCCGTGGTGGGCTCGGTCGCCCCGGGCTCCCCCGCCGAACGCGGCGGACTGGAGGCCGGAGACCGGATCCTCGAGGTGGACGGTCTTCCCGTGGTGAACTGGTTTGATTTCCTCCAGGCGGTGGAGGGCCGTCCGGGGGCACGGGTGGAAGTGACCCTGGAGAGGGGTGGGCACCGCCTGGTGAGGGTGGTGACGCTGGATCGGGTGGAGGCCACGGACCCCGCCACCGGTGAGAAGATCTTGAAGGGGAGGATGGGGGTCTATCGGGCTTCCGACCCTGTGGCCTATGCCCGGGTGGGTTGGGGGGAGGCGATTCGGGTGGGTTACCGGGAGACGGCAGCGGTCACCACCCTCATCCTGGGCTTCCTCAGGGACCTGGTCACGGGGGAGGTTTCCCCCCGGTCGGTGGGCAGTCTGGTGACCATCGGGGAAGCTTCGGGACAGGCAGCCTCCCAGGGGCTGGACTATCTCCTTTCCTTCATGGCCCTCTTCAGCGTGAACCTGGCCATTCTGAACCTCCTCCCCATCCCCGTCCTGGACGGGGGCCACCTTCTCTTCCTCCTCATCGAGGCCGTCAGGGGCGGACGGGCCCTTTCCGCCGAGCAGAGGGCCCGGTGGAGTCAGGTGGGCTTCGTGGTTCTCCTGGGGATCATGGTCTGGGCCCTCTCCAACGATTTCTTGCGGCTCCTCGGACTCTAGGCCGGCCGGAACCGGGGCGGTGGAGGGGCCTCCCCCCGACTCGGGACGATCTGCTAGGAGGGGGAATCCCCGTTTCTCAGAGCCTCCAGATCCAGCAGTTCCATGGGCCGGTCCTGGTGGGCCACCCTGAGGAACCCCCGGAAGCCGGCCCGCCGCAGAACCTCCTCCACCACCGCCCGGGCCAACTCCGGCCGGTTGCACTCTTGGGACAGGTGGGCCAATACGACCCCCAAAAGGCCGGGGTGCAGAAGTTCCTCGGCCAGCCGGGCGGCGGCATGGTTGGACAGGTGCCCATGGCTCGAGGCGATGCGGGCCCGCACCGCCGGGGGGTACGGGCCCTGGTGGAGGAGAGCCTCGTCGTGGTTGGCTTCCAAGATGAGGAGGTGGCTGTCTCGAAGGGCATAGCGGACCTGGGCGGTGGGTCGCCCCAGGTCGGTGGCCACCCCCACCTTGAGGCCGGACCCTTCGTCCACCACGGCCACCGCCACCGGGTCCGGGGCATCGTGCAGGGTGAGGAACGACTCCACCCTGAGCTGGCCAATCCTGAAGGAAGAGCCCGGTCGGTACGGCAGCAAGACCTCATCGCCCCGGAAAAGGGAGCAGCACGCCTCCAGCGTCTTTTCCGTGAGGTAGATGGGTGTGCGGAATTTCCGGGCGAAGACCCCGACCCCCCGGGTGTGGTCCCGGTGGTCGTGGGTCAGGACGATGGCCCGGACGGATTCCGCCGCCACCCCCACCGAGGCCAGGCGGGATTCCAGATCGCGGGCACTGAAGCCGGCATCCACCAGGATCCGGGTGGAGCCTCCCCACAACAGGACGGCGTTGCCTCGGCTTCCGCTCCCCAGAACGGCAACCTTCATGCAGCCCCCGTCCTTTGCCGGGCTGCCGCTTCCCAGATCCTCCGGAACACAGCCTCCAGGTCGGGGGTGAGCTCCACCCCCCGCCGCCCCATGGCCAGCCTGGCCGTCTCCAGGAACTTCTCCAGCCGGTGAAGCCCCAGATCATCCCCCTTTCCCCACGAGAAGGGGGGAACCCAGGTGGGGGGCATTCCCCCGCCGAAGAGGTTGCTCCCCGCCCCCACCACGGTGCCGGTGTTGAGGAGCGTCCCTATGCCGGTTTTCACGTGGTCACCCAGAAAACAGCCGACCTTCAACAGGCCGGTTTCCCTTCCGCCGTGGCGACCTCCCACCCGGACGGTACCATACGTGTTCTTCAGATCGCTGTTGGTGGTGAGGGCCCCCAGGTTTACCCAGCGCCCCACATAGGCGTGACCCAGAAACCCGTCGTGGGCCTTGTTGGAATACCCCAGGAACACGCTCGTCTCCACCTCTCCCTTTACCTTGCACCGGGGACCCAGGGAGACCTCCGCGAGACTCCCCCCCAGGAGGGTCGTGCCGGGGCCCACGTAGGCGGGACCGGCCAGCCGGGTGAACGCCCGGACCACCACCCCGTCCGAAAGGCGAATGGGTCCTTTCCGGAGGTCGAACACGCACCCCGGCTCCACCTCCACCCCGCGGCCGAGGGAGAGGAGTCCGTCTCCCAGGAGAAAGGATCCCGGAAGCTCTTCGGCGGCGTATCCGGGGAACAGCCGGGGGATGTCCTCCAGGAGCTGGCGGCTGTTCTCCGCCATGAGCTCCCAGGGGGCCCCGAGAAGGGTGCCTTCCAGCCGGACCGGGGTGGAAGGGACCCAGGGGGCCGGACGAAGGAGGAGATCGGGAGGGGGGT
>JAUQOX010000072.1 GCA_030550695.1 Gemmatimonadota bacterium
AGGGTACCGGCTGGGATCTCGATGAAGGGTTTGCTGAAGAGAAGGTCGAGCCGCTTGATCACGATCGGGATGCTCATGGATGGCCTCCGAAGAACTTTGGGCAGCGGGAGACTGGCGAATCTGACGACCTACCTCATCAACAATATCGGGACTCCCTCTGACAACGGGGTGTGGGCTGGCGCGCCCAGCGATTCGTCCGCCGACCCGAACCTCTCGGGGGCGACTCCGGGCTGAACCATGGCATCCGGCCTGATAAGGCCCTCACCCCACCCCTAATCCAGCCGATCCGCAGCTCTGCGGTGGTAGAGCAGCCTCAGACGAACTCCTCCCTATTTCTGGCTTAATCGCTCTTGCAGCGGGAACAGTGGATAGAAATCTCTTCACCGGATGGCCGCAGCGGGTCGGGGGAGCTACGGGGCACGCTGCCCTCGGCTGACTCTCGCCCCTCTCCTTTCTACACGTCTTTTTCCTCCTATTTTCTTTGTTCCCCGTCGCGGACCCGGCGGGCCGTGCCCTCCATGGAGAGGGCTCGAGCCCAAAACGGTGCTAGCCTGCAGCCGTCATCTGGAGCCGTCGAAGAAAGGAGGCGAAACGCCTGAGCACCAGCATGCTGCTCTCCGGAATACCATCAGGGTCGAAATGCATAACATCATTTCGAATATCCCGAATCTTCTCGAGGTGCTCGACAAAGACCCTGCGATCCAAGCGGAGCCCAAGTTTCTCCCATATCCCCCGATCTGAAAAAAGGCGCACATAATCACCGAAAGTCAGGTCCGACACTTGAACGGCAGGTCTTTTCCCCTGGCCTGCTCCCAAGAGTTCGACCAAATCGGTCGGTGAGAGGCGAAGGGAGAGGATCCGACGAAGGTGGTTTTCGATCTCCCCGATCAACAGAAAAGGCTCCGCCAACTGTTGAAACTGAAGGCTCAAATCACTCGCGGTCACGATACCTACCACCCGGCGGTCCGGACTCCTTACAAGCACGTACTGATGAAGGGCGATGATGGGAATCGCGGCAAATAGCGACTCGGAGGAAGAGATCTCATAAGCGGGATCCATGAAATCCCGAACCGGTCCGTTCGGTCGACCGAGGGCAAGACGAGTTCCGATGCTCTGCCAAGTAAGTGCGCCTTTGACTTCCCTTTCCGTGGTCATCACCGGCAACTGGGAAAAGTCGTGGCTCAGCATGACGGTGATGGCTTCCTGGAGGCTCGCGTCCGGAGACACCGAGACCACCCCCTGGTTGGCCGCGGGCAGTTTGCTTAGGCGGTAGGTCGGATCGTCATAAGCCGGATGGTAGGCCAGTTGCCCCTCATGAGCCAGCCGTGAGACCTGCTGCGTGGGCCCTTCAACCCGCTGATCCTCTTCACCTGTCCGAGGTGCTTCGACGGCCTTGAACACCACGTAAGAATCGATGTAGACCGACTCGAAGTCTGGCTCGGTTTTGAGGCCCACCTCATGGAGCGCGGAGCGGATCCTCTGGACGACCCCATACCCCCGCCTTTCGGCTCCGAACCATGACAACAGCGTTCGCACCCGGACCGGATCGGGCTTGGATCCGCACACCAGCTCCTCGGCAACCGCCCGAAGCCGCTCTTGCGGGCCAACCGGATCTGCCGCTTCGGGTGCTCCGTTCAGGGTAGGATCTGCCATGAGGATGCGGGGGCTGGGCGGGGGGACTCCTCAGCCGGCGACCAGAAGCTCGTCGACCACCGGCAAAAGCCCGCTTCAACCGTCAATCTGGCCCGCCTTCGGAGAAAGACGCAAGGATGGGGGCGGGCCTGATCGGCCGGCGACCCCTTGGGGTCTTCTCCTTCAGAGGGAGCGCGAAGGGAGCTCGCCATGCGGCGGCTCCCTTTTCGCTTATCTCGCACCCATGGGTCTCTATTGCCGGGTCAGCGTTATGGCCAGGTTGGTGAAGCCCGAGCCCGTCAGGCTCCCCGTGATGGTGGTCTTGCTCTGGATGGTGCCGGTGAAGTTCGTGGGGATGTACCCTTGCGCCGACAGGGTCAGGGACAGACTGGCTCCCGCCCGGGTCCCGGAGACTTGTGTTGCGATGGAGCCTCCAGGCCCGCTCATGTTCCCTGACCCCGTCACCGACCCACGGCTCTCGCTCAGGGTCACCACCACGTTGAGTCCCGTGGTAGACCCCGACCACGTCCCGTTGATGGACATCTTCTCGGGGCCGGTGGGGCTGTCCCCGCAGGCGGCCACCAGGGTCAGGAGCAGAAGGGCAGAGAGTCGGCGTAGCATCATGGTACCCTCCGGTGTGGCGGGGGCGCTCGCGGACAGGGCGCCCCCCGAACAGGGCTTCGGCGAGGGGCCGCCCCCCCCACCGGCCGCGGACGTCTCCGCAGGCCGAGGCAAGCTATCTCCCCCCTCTGACATTCTTCCCCCGGGGCCCGGGGCCGGGGGATGCAGACCTTCTCCGCCCCACGGACGCCCCCGTGACACTTTGCCCCAAGGGCCATCTTTCGCGATATTTACCTTCCTCGGGAAAGCAACCATGCCCACGGACGACACTGCCCTGGTGACCCCCACCCAACACGCCCGCGCCGCGGAGCTGGCCGCGCTCTGCGACATCGGAAGCGCCATGCTCAGCACCTTGGACGTGGACGCGGTGCTGGAGCGGGTGTGCGAGAACGCCGTTCGCCTGCTGGACGGCTCGGGGGCCTGCATCACCGAGTACCGGGAAGACGAGGGGGTTTTCCTGGTCAAGACGGCCGCGGGCAGCTTCGTTCCCGCCCTGGGGCACACCTTTCCCGCCAAGTACTCCCACAGCGCCCGAGCTCTCCGGGAGGGCCGCACCGTCATTGACAACGACGTGCCCGGCGGGCCCGCCGCTTCGGTGGCGGCCGCGCTGCCGGTACCCATCGAGCGGGCCCTCATCGCCCGCTTGAGCGGACGGGAACGGATCCTGGGCACCCTGGTCCTCATTGCGGGAAAGGACCGGGAGCCGTTCACCGAGGCCGACGCGGGCCTTCTTTCCGCCTTCGCTTCCCAGGCGGCCCTGGCCGTGGAGAACGCCCGTCTCTACCAGACGGAGAAGGCCCGGGCCCAGGAGCTGGAACTCCTACGCCGTCAGCGGGAGGAGCAGATCCAGCGGCTGCACGACCTCCATGCGGCCAGTGTGGCCGTGTCTTCGGACCTGGACCTGGAGGAGCTTCTCCAGCGGGTGGCCGACGAAGCCCGGCGGCTGACCGGCGCCGAGTACGGGGCCATGGGGATCCTCGACGAGAAGGGCACCGGCCTGGCCCGCTTCATCACCTCGGGGCTGCCCCCGGAAGCGGCCCAGGCCATGGGCCCGCCCCCCCGGGGCCACGGGCTCCTGGGGGCCGTGATCCGGGAGCGGCGCACCCTTCGCCTCCACGGGCCCGAACTCGCCCGTCGGAGCACCGGCGTGCCCCCCGGCCACCCCATCCCCCGCTCCTTCCTGGGGGTGCCGGTCCAGGTGCGGGACCAGGTGATCGGCAACCTCTACCTCATCAACAAGGGGGGAGGTGAGCCGTTTACCGATCAAGACGAGACCATCCTCAAGATGCTGGCGGCCCAGGCGGCGGTGTCCATCGAGAACGCCCGTCTCTTTGCGGAGAAGGAGCGTCTTTTGGCCGAGCTGAACACCGCCCAGCGGGCTCGAAACCGCCTCTACGCCTACGTGAACCACGATCTGCGTAACGCCCTACACGGGGTCTCCCTCTGGGCGGAACGCCTGGAGCAGGCCACGGAGAGCGCCCAGAGCCAGGGCCTGGACACCCAGGAGGTGGCGGAGATGGCCCGGAAGATCCTTCGGGGCAGCGGCCACGCCCTTCGCCTGGTGCGGGACGTGTTGGACCTGGCCCGGCTGGAGGAGGGCCAACTCCAGACCTGGCCCCGGCGAGTGTTGGTCCGGGATCTCCTGGATGCTGCCTTGGACGCCATCGCCCCGGAGGCGGACCGGCGGCAGGTGCGGGTCCGCCTGGATCCGCCGCCACCCCGACTCGAGATGGTGGCCGACCCGGACCGGGTCCTCCAGATCGTGGTCAACCTGCTCTCCAACGCGGTGAAGTTCTCCTCGGCGGGATCCGAGGTGACGCTGGCGGCCCGCCTCGGCGAGCCCCCCCCCGAAGGACCTGCACCGGACAAGGAGGGGGTCCTTTTCTGGGTGGACGATCAGGGGCCGGGGATCGCCCCCGAGCATCTGGAGGCCATTTGGGGGGAGTTCATCCAGATCAACCCCGAACCCGGCGAGCGAGGGCTCGGAATCGGCCTTACCCTGTCCAAGCAGTTGGCCCAGCACCTGGGGGGCACCCTCACCGTCCGATCCACGCCGGGTCAGGGCTCCCGCTTCACCCTCTGGCTTCCCAGGGGTCAGGTCCCCCAGCTCAGAAACGGGTGGATCGGGTAGGGCGGATCTCCCAGCCCGGGTCTACCCTCCCCCTACCGCTCCTCGTCCAGCACGTGGTGGTCCGCAAGGAGCCCCTCTTCCCGGTACTTCTTGAGCTTCCGGTAGAGGGTCCGGCGATTGATCCCCAGGATTGCCGCAGCCTCTCCCTGGTGCCAGTGGGTCTCTTCCAGGCACTCCAGGATGTACTCCCGCTCCAGCCGCTCCAGATCCCATCGCTCGGCCCGAGCCTTGGCCAACAGGTCCCGTTCCTGCCGGCGCCCGAACGTCTGGGGGGGATCGAAGGGGATGGACTTGGCGCCGGCGTGCATGATGACGGCCCGCTCGATGAAGTTCTCCAGCTCCCGCACGTTGCCCGGCCAGTCATAGGCCATCATCCGGGCCATGGTCTCCGGCGGAATTTCCGGAGGCTCCACGCCGTTCTCCTCGGCAAAGCGGAGGCGGAAGTAGTTCGCCAGAACAGGAATGTCTTCCCGTCGGTCCCGTAGGGCGGGGACGTTGATGGGGAACACGTTGAGCCGGTAGTAGAGGTCCTCCCGGAACTCCCCCTTCTGCACCAGTTCCCCCAGGTCCCGGTTCGTGGCCGCGATGAGGCGGAAGTCCACAGGAATCAGGTCGCGTCCCCCCACCCGCTTGATCTTCCGCTCCTGGAGCACCCGGAGGAGTTTCACCTGGATGGCGGGCGAAATGGTGCTGATCTCGTCCAGAAAAAGGGTTCCTCCCGCCGCCTCCTCGAACAGGCCCCTCTTGTTCTGGATGGCGCCGGTGAAGGCGCCCTTCATGTGCCCGAAGAGCTCCGATTCCAAAAGGGTTTCGGGCAAGGCCGAACAGTTGATGGCCACGAAGGGCCGCCGGGCGCGGTCGGAAAGATCGTGGATTCCCCGGGCCACGAGTTCCTTGCCCGTGCCCGTCTCCCCGGTGATCAGGACCGTGGCCCGGGTGGGAGCCACCCGCTCCATGAGGTCGAAGAGCCGCTGCATGGGCGCGGACCTCCCCACCATGCGGGCCCCCGGCCCCTGCTCCCCCGCTCTGCGCCTAAGCTGGGCCACCTCCCGCCTCAGGGCCGCCTCTTCCCTGGCCCGCCGCATGGTAAGGAGCAGCTCTTCGGTGCGGAAGGGTTTGTTGATGTAGTCGTAGGCCCCCAGCCGCATGGCTTCCACCGCGGTATCCACCGTCCCGAAGGCCGTCATGACGATAAACTGGGCGTCGGTCTGGGTGGAGGGGGCGGCGGAAAGCACGTTCAGACCATGCATCCCGGGGAGGTTCAGGTCCAGGAGCACCAGGTCGTAGAGCTGGTTCTCCAGGGCCTTCAAGGCCTCCTCGCCCGTCTCCACAGCGTCCACCTCGTAGCCCTCCTCCTTGAGGACCTTGAGGAGGACATCCCGGACGATCTCCTCGTCCTCCACGATGAGGACCCTCGGCGCCACATCGGTTTTGACGGCTTCTTCGGTCATGATTCTTCCCTGGCTCGATCCAGGTAGAGGGTGAAGGTGGCGCCCCCCAGGGCGTTTCGGGGGGTTACCCGCACCCCACCCCCCTGCTCCACCATGATCTGCCGCGTCAAGTACAACCCCATCCCCGTTCCGCCCGTGGTAGACACGAAGGGGAGAAAGATCCGCGATACCGCCTCGGGCGGCACACCTGGGCCAGAATCCTCCACGTGGAGGAGCACTCGCTCGCCCGCGACCTCGGTGCGGACCACCACCCGCCGGACGCCGTTCCAGGACTGGAGCACCGTGCGGGCGTTTAGAAGCAAGTTCACCAGAGCCTGCAGGAGGTGGTTCCGGTCAGCAACGGCCAAGACCGGGCCCGGCGCGAACTCCGTCTCCAGGCGAATCTCCGAGCCCCGGAACGAGCCCGCCACCAGCTCGCAGGCAGCCCCGGCGATCTCGTTCACCTCCACCGGGGCCAGCTTCACCCGCCCGGGATCGGCCAAAGCGATGAGCTGACGGGTCAGATGGGCGATCCGCCCCGTCTGGCTGAGGATCCGCCGGAGACACTCCCGGGCCTCCGGGTCGTGTCCCATGGGCCCCTCCAGGAGCCGATCGGCCGTGACCTGGATGGAAGTGTTCGGCCCTCCGATCTCCTGGGCCACGGCTGCCGCCAACTGCCCCACCGCCGCCATCTGCTCCGCCTCCGCCATCCCCCGAAGCCAGTCGGGGTCCACTTCCCGCAGGGGCAGTTCCACGGCCCAGAGCCCCCCCTTCCCCGATCCCCCCTCGTCCCCCTTGGGAGCCGAGGCCCGAAGGGCCGCCTGCAGGGCCGGGGGAAACTCCGAGAGCCGATCCGGACACCCCACCCCCAACCGCTCCAGGGTCCGCCGGGCCTCGGGGCTCACCTGCACGAGTTCCCCCCGGGCATCGAAGAGCAAGACCGCCCGCCCCTCGTCCCACAGCGCCGCACAGGGCACCGGATCGCACCCTCCCCCCGCCCCCTCCCTCAACCCCGAGCTTCGGGACGACTTTTTCCCGGGACGCTCCATACCTCCTCAGTCCCCCTCGCCTTCCCCCACCAGGGCCCGAAGGAGGTCGAAGGTGGTGACGATTCCCACCAGCCGCTTCCCCTCCACCACCAGGGCTCGGTGAATCCGCCCCCGGAGGAGGAAGCGGGCCACGTCCTCCACCGTGTCCTTGGAAGACACGGTAAAGGCCGCGGGGGTCATGATGTCGCCCACGGTGTAGCGGTCGAAGATCCCCTCCTGGACCTGGAGGGCCGGATCCCCCGACGGATAGCTCCACTCCTCGGGGAGCAGGAAATAGGGGGCCGCCGACTCCGGGTCGTAGTCCTCGCCGGGCAGGGCCAGGGGCTCCCAGGCCGGCAGCGGGGAGGGTGCTTCGACGGCCTCGGCGCCCAGCCGAATGACATCGGTGGCGGAAACCACCCCCAAAATCTCCCCGTCCTCCGACACCACGGGCAACCCGCTGATCTCCGCCGCCACCATCCGCCGAAGGAGCTCCCGGACAGGGGTTTCGGGGGTCACGGTGATGACCTGCCGCTGCATGACCTCTTCCACTAGCCGCTTCATGATCCCGCCTCCGTTCCCGGCCGAGCCCGGGGGGCGTGAGAGGAGGGCGCCCGGCTCCGCCGCATCTTTCCTTTCCTTTCCTTTCCCTCTTCCCCCGGCGCCGGCAGCCCCAGGGTGGTCCCAAACGCCCCCTGTTCCTGTCCACCACCGGACTCCCCCCTCCAAATCCGTGCCGGAAGCCCTGGCTGGCTCGGCCCTCCCCCCCAGATCCCCCAAAAAGGCACCCGGCAGGCCGGATTCCCCGGCCCGGCCACGGAGACCGCCGGACCGCGCCGGGGGGAGGGGGGACCGGACCTGGGACAGAAAGGCACCCACGTCTCCCCTCCTGAGACAATATTGCCCAAGACCAAGGCCTGCCGCTAGGGATCTAGGCTGCCGAGGGGGTACCGAACCGCTTGGCTACGTAGGCCTCCAGAATGGCTTTGAAGTCTTCCACCAGCCCTTCCCCCTTGAGGGTGGTGTGGTGCGCCCCGTCCACGTACACCGGAGCCTTGGGCTCTTCGAAGGTCCCCGGCAGGGAGATCCCAATGTCGGCGTGTTTGGACTCTCCGGGGCCGTTGACCACGCACCCCATGACGGCCACCTGCAGGCGCTCCACCCCGGGGTACCGTTCTCTCCAGACGGGCATCCGCTCCCGGAGGTAAGCCTGGATGTCCCGGGCCATCTCCTGGAAGAAGGTGCTGGTGGTGCGGCCGCACCCGGGGCAAGCCGTCACCTGGGGCTCGAAGCTCCGCAATCCCAGGGACTGGAGGATCTGGCGAGCCACCCGCACCTCTTCCGCCCGATCGCCACCGGGCTCGGGGGTCAAGGACACCCGGATGGTGTCGCCGATCCCCTCCAAAAGAAGGGGTGCCAGGGCCGCGGTGGTGGCCACGACGCCCTTCACCCCCATCCCGGCCTCGGTGAGTCCAAGGTGGAAGGGGTAGTCGCTCAAGGGGGCCAGTTGCCGGTATACCGCCACCAGGTCGGGGACGCTGGAGACCTTGGCTGAAAGGACAATCCGGTCATGGGGGAGGCCGGTCTCCTCGGCCAACGCCGCCGAGCGCATGGCGCTTTCCACCAGGGCGTCCCGGAGCACCTCCTGGGCACTCTTGGGGTCGGGACTCCGGGCGTTGGCGTCCATGAGTTCCGTGAGGAGCCGCTGGTCCAGGGAGCCCCAATTGACTCCGATACGCACCGGCTTGTCGTTGTCCATGGCCACCCGGATGATGGCCTGGAAGTTCTCGTCGCGGCGGGTGGTACCCACGTTGCCCGGATTGATGCGGTATTTGTCCAAAGCCCGGGCGGTTTCGGGAAAACGGGTGAGGAGGAGATGGCCGTTGTAGTGGAAATCCCCCACCAGAGGAACCTCCACCCCACGGTCCCGGAGGCGGGCCACGATTTCCGGAACGGCTTTGGCCGCCTCCTCATGGTTCACCGTGATCCGGACCACCTCGCTCCCCGCCCGGGCCAAAGCCTCCACCTGGGCCGCCGTGGCCTGGGCATCGGCGGTGTCGGTGTTGGTCATGGATTGCACCACCACGGGGTGGGTTCCACCCACGGTCACCCGTCCGATCCGGACCTCGACGGTCTTGCGCCTGGGCGCCATCCTGTTCTTCTCCTCCTGCGAGCGTCTTGATGATCCCACCCTCGGCTCCCCCCGCCGGGGCAAAACGGCGGACCGGCAGGGACCTTCGTCGCCCCTTCCGGGGAAGCCGGGGCCCCCGTTCCCCTTCGCCCACCGGGGCCCTTTTGGAACCCTTCAGGGCCCTGGAGGGTTCTTCGGGCTCCGGGAAGCAGAGCTCACCCCTTCCACCTTCCTTGCAACGAGGTAACAGCCATGGCCGACGTGACCATCTCCCTGAGACCCAACGGACCCCTCAAGGTCGAGGGGCCCGTGACCCTCAAGGACGAGAACGACCAACCCCTCCCCGTGACCGAGGGGCAGGCCGTCTTCCTGTGCCGCTGCGGTGGCTCCGCCCGGAAGCCGTTCTGCGACGGGACCCACAAGCAGATCGGGTT
Organism: Gemmatimonadota bacterium; assembly: GCA_030550695.1. Lineage (GTDB taxonomy): Bacteria > Gemmatimonadota > Gemmatimonadetes > Longimicrobiales > Gaopeijiaceae > JAUQOX01. The sequence goes on from JAUQOX010000072.1 coordinate 9,408, forward strand.
CACCACCTCCTGACGGACGGCGGAAGAAGGGGGGGACAGCGGCCGGGCCGGCCAGCCTCGCACCCGACCTTCCTCCTGGGACCCGACCGTCATCCCCCCCGGCGGAAGACGATCCGCCCGTCCACGATGGTCATTTCCACTTCGGTCTGGAGGATCTCCTGGGGGTCGATCTTCAGGAGGTTCCGGTCCAGCACGGTGATATCGGCCAGCTTACCCGCCTTCAGCGATCCTCGTTGGTCTCCCTCGAAGGCCGCGATGGCATTGTTGATGGTGTAGGCCTTCAAGGCCTCGTGCACCGAGATCTTCTCTTCCGGGAACCAGCCCCCGGGAGGAGTGTGATTGAGGGTGGTGCGGTTCACCGCGGCATGGATCAGATACTTGGGATGCATGTGATACTGGGCCGCCGTGGTGCCGGGCCAATCGGATCCGAAAGAGAGCATGGTGCCGTACTTCAACATCGAGGCGAAAGCGTAGGCGCCGCGGCTGCGCTCCTTTCCGATCCTTTCCTCCATCCAGCGCATGTCGTCGGACAGGTGATACGGGTTGACCTCGGCGATGACTCCCAGCTGCTGGAAGCGGGGGAAGTCGCTGGGCCGCACCACCTGATTGTGGATGACGCGGAAGCCGGTAAGGTCCACCCCTTCGTTCTTCAGGCGCTCGTAGAGGTCCAGCATCAGGGCCACACCCTTGTCGCCGATGGCGTGCACATTGGGCACGAAGCCGGCATCCAGCCCAGCCCGGATCAGGCGGTACATCTTCTCCATGTTCCCCACCTTGAATTCGGGATCGTCGCTGGTATGATGGCGGTAGCGCCCGTAGTTGTCCGGCTGATCGTCGTAGGGCTCGAAAAACAGGGCCCCGTGGGTGCCCATGATCCCGTCGATGTAGCCCTTGAGAGCCCCATACCGCAGGAAGGGGTCGGGCTGTTTGGTTTCGGGATGCAGACCCATCCGAAAACCTTGGGCCCCCAGCTCGGCTCCCAGGGAAAGATCGGGCCTGAGCCACACCCGCACCGTCAACTCGCCGTTCCTCTGAAGCTCGACAAAGCGGGCCGTCTGGTCCGGCGTGGCGATGTCGTGGATCTCCACGATCCCCGCCTCCCGCAGGGCCTTGAGGGCCGCCCGATTCTCGTTGAGGAGCCGCTCATGGGACTTGGGTTTCTGGACGGCGCGAATGCGTTGCAGGGCCGGAGATCCCCGCTCGATGAGACCGGTGGGGGAGCCGTCTGCGGCCAGGCGCATCCCCGGCAGTCGGGCGTTTTCCAAGCCGGCGGCGCGGAGGGCTAAGGTGTTGGCCAGGAAAAGCTGACCGTCGAAGGAGCTGAGGAGGCAGGGGTGCTCCCTGGTGACCTCGTCGATGACCCAGCGGTCGGGCTCCCAGCGAGCCGCCTTCTTCTCGCCCGCCTGGTCCGCCCCGAGGGCCCACTGCTCGTAGGCTCCCCATAGCCCCCCGGTGATCCACTCGCCGGGCTCCAGGAGGGCCGTCACCCGCTTCATCTCCCGGACAAGCCCTTCATTGTCGGCCACCGCCATGAGGTTGGCGTCGTTGATGAGGCTCCCTGCCCGGTTGAAGTGCACGTGGGCGTCGATGAATCCGGGAACCACAAACTTGCCCTCGAGATCGATGACTTCGGTCTGCGGGCCCCGATAGGCCAGGGCCTTTCGGTCGTCGTCCAATACGGCGGTGATGGTGTTGCCCGTGACGACCACCGCCCGGGCCCAAGGGTGGTCCTCCTCCATGGTGTAGACTTCGGCGTTGTAGAGGATGAGGTCGGCGGGGTTGTCGCTCCAGCGAGGACCGCAGCCGCCAAGGGTAGCCGAAGAGGCCAGGGCCAAGGCCGACAAAAGCGCAAAGGGGCGAGGCATGATCCGATCTCCGGAACAAGGAAACGGCACGGGGGGGATGACTAGCCATAGGACCTGCTTCCCGGACCTGCCGGGCCGGGTCCGGCCACGGAGGGGGCGGGATTCGAACCCGCATGCGCTCGCGCGCGCCGGTTTTCAAGACCGGTTCCTTACCGTTCGGACACCCCTCCCTAAGGCGAAAGAGCCATGTCAACCGAAAGAGCCATGTCAACAAGGCCCTGGCCCGTCGGAAACGGCTCCTTGCGCCGGGAAAAAGATGTGCCCGCCCGGCCCGCGGAGCAATCCGGGCCCACCCCCTTCCGGCCCCCGAGCGCCCTGGGAAAGCCCGGGCGGGGAACCTGGAGGCCTGTTCGGGATAATCCCTCCAGCCGCTGAGCGGCCTCCGGCGTCGGTTTCCCTGTCCTCCAACCCGTGATTGCGGTGGCCATGGCGTCGAACGGATTCCTTCTCCCTTGCCGGGCGGCTCCGAAAGGGGTTCCCGTCTCGCCCCGCCGGGCTCGGGCCGCGGGCGGGCCAAGGGCCGGCGGCGGCAGTGACCCCAGGATGGGCCTACCCCTGAAATCAGGCGGCGAGGCCCTGGGCCCCACCCTACCTTCCCCCTTGCGGTGACCCCTCTGGATTTTGCCATCGCCGGGCTCTACGTGGCCGGCGTGTTGTTCCTGGGGCTGGTGGTTTCCCGCTCCATCCACTCCTTCCGGGACTACTTCGTGGCCGGAGGCCGGATGACGGCACCCCTGCTGGTGTGCACCCTGGTGTCCACTTACTACGGTCTGGAC
>JAUQOX010000073.1:0-8289 GCA_030550695.1 Gemmatimonadota bacterium
GGTGAGATCCCCCGCCGTGACCACCCCCACCACCCGCCCATCCCCATCCACGATCGGCACCGTGCCCCGCATCTCGGCCAAGGGCACGATACAGTCCCTCATCAGGGCGTCTTCCCGCAACCAAGGGTAGTTCTCCGCCACCATGACCTGCTCCACCCGCAGGCTCAGCCGCCGCCCCAAGGCCCCCCCCGGATGGAAGCGGGCAAAATCTTCCGGTTTGAATCCCTTCCTCTCGAAGAGGACCACGGCCAGGGCATCGCCCATGGCCAACGTCGTTGTGGTGGAGCTGGTGGGGGCGAGATCCATGGGGCAGGCCTCCTCCTCCACCGAGCAGTCCAAGACCACCGTGGCCGCCCTGCCCAAGGTGGAGCGAGGGGTCCCCGTCAACGCGATGATGGGTACCCCGAGTCGCAGCAGATAATCCAAGAGGCCCGCGAGTTCGGAGGTGTCCCCGCTCTTGGAGACGAGGACCGCCACGTCGTCCCGTCCCACGATCCCCAGGTCGCCGTGCAGCCCTTCCACCGGATGAAGAAAGGTGGCCGGAGTGCCGGTGCTGGTCAGGGTGGCCGCGATCTTCCGACCGATGATCCCGCTCTTGCCGATCCCGGAGACGATCACCCTTCCCCGAACCCCTGCCAGGAGCTCCACGGCCCGGACGAACTCCGGCCCCAACCGGCCGGCTGCGGTCAGAATGGCCCGGGCCTCGACTTCCAAGACCCTCTTGGCTTCCGCCAACAGCTCCTCGGGACCTTGCGGCCTCTTCGTTCCCACGTCTTCCTCCTACCCGCTTCGCGCCCGCACGTAGGCTTCCACCTGGGAATCCCACTCTCCCCTTGCTTTCAGGAGAGCCTCGCAGAACTCCCGGACCGCACCATGGCCCCCCCTTCGGGTACCTACCCAGCAAGCCACTCGGCGCACCTCCTCCGTGGCGTTGGCCACGGCCGCAGGAAGCCCCACGCGACGCAGGGCCGCCAGATCCGGGAGATCGTCCCCCAACATGGCCACCTGGTCCCAACGCAAGCCCCGCCGCTCCAGGATTTCCTCGATGGCCCGCACCTTTTGGGCACCGCCATCCTGATGAAGCTCCTCCACCTCCAGCTCCCGGCCCCGAATCTCCGTGGCCGGAGAGACCCGGCCCGAGACCAAGGCCACAGGGATCCCGGCCCATTGCAGGAGCTTCACGCCGAAGCCGTCTTGAATGTCGAACCGCTTCAGCTCCAGGACTCCCCCGTCCGGCAAAGCACCGATGTATACCCCCCCGTCGGTAAGGACCCCGTCCACATCCAAGACCACCAGCCGGACCTGGAGCGCCTTTTCCTTGGGAATTTCGGGACTAGGGGGCTGCGGCCCCCTCTGAAGGTCATCGGTCATCTCCCCTCCCCTCGGGGGCCACCACCGCCCGGATGGCCAGAACTTTCCTCAGCAGGGGCTCCAGCCGGTCGAGAGGGAGCATGTTCGTGCTGTCGGAGGGTGCCTGCTCCGGGCGGGGATGCGTTTCCAAGAACAGGCCATCGCACCCGGCGGCCACGGCCGCCAGAACCAAGGACGGGATGTGCTCCGGCTCGCCCCCGCTCGACCCTCCGGCCTGACCGGGACGCTGGACCGAATGGGTACCGTCGAACACGGCAGGCACCCCCGCCGCCTGGCGAATCCGCCGGAAAGACCGCATATCCACCACCAGGTTTCCGTAGCCGAAAAAGGTGCCCCTCTCGGTCACCGCCACCTCCGCTCCCCCCGCCCTCCGCACCTTCTCCACGGCGTGCGCCATCTCTTCCGGAGCCATCCACTGCCCTTTCTTGATGCTCACCGCTTTTCCGGTGGCCCCGGCAGCGGTGAGGAGGTCTGTCTGCCGACAAAGGAAGGCGGGAATCTGGAGAACATCCACCACTTCGGCGGCCCGAGCGGCATGGAAGGGCTCATGAATGTCCGTAAGGAGGGGCAAACCGGTGGCTGCCTTCACCCGCGCCAGTCGCTGAAGGCCCTCCTCCAGGCCAGGCCCCCTCGGCGAGTCGCCCTTGGAGCGGTTCGCCTTGTCGTAGGAAGCCTTATAAAAGACGGGAAGGTTCAGAGCCCGGGCGATGCGCACCAACTCCTGGGCCACTTCCAGGTTCAGCCCGTCATCCTCCAGAACACAAGGCCCTGCCATGAGAAAGAAGCGTTCGAACATTTCCGGGCTCCTCAGGCCTCTCCCTCCTTCCGTCCCAGGGCTACCCCCTGACCGTCGTCGGTCAGGTAGCCTCCCCGCACAGCAGCGGCCCGAATGAACGAAGCAAACAGGGGATGGGGGCGGGTAGGACGACTCTTCAGCTCAGGATGGAACTGGCAACCCACGAACCAGGGGTGCTGGGGGAGCTCGATGATCTCCACGAGCTCGCCGTCGGGGGAAAGGCCGCTGAAGACCATCCCGTGCTCTTCGAAGGGCTTCCGATAGCGGTTGTTGAACTCGTAGCGGTGGCGATGCCTCTCGCTGATCTCCTGGGTGCCATAGATCCGGGCCACCTTGGAGTCTGCCAGAAGCCGTGCGGGGTAAGCTCCCAATCTCATGGTCCCCCCCTTTGCGGTAACCTGCAGCTGGGAATCCATGAGACAGATCACGGGATGGGCGGAGCGGGCGTCGAATTCGAAAGAATGGGAGTCCGGAAGCCCCACCACGTTCCTCGCGAACTCGATCGCCGCACACTGAAGCCCGAGACAGATACCGAAGAAGGGAACCCCGTTTTCCCTGGCCCACCGGATCGCCTGGAGCATGCCCTCCACCCCCCTCGGTCCGAACCCCCCCGGGACCAGGATCCCGTGCAGGCTCTCCAATTCCCGGAGGTGGAGGGGCTCCTCGAACCGCTCACTGGAGAGCCAGTGGATCTCCACCCCCAGGTCGTTGGCGATCCCACCATGGATGAGGGCCTGCTGTACCGACTTGTAAGAGTCCACCAACTCCGTGTATTTCCCCACGACCCCGATCCGAACCGGGCCTCCCGACGGGGAGCGGATGCGCTCCACCATCCGCCTCCACTCCGATAGATCAGGCGGTGGTGCTTCCAGCCCCAACCGCTCCACCACGAAATCGTCCAACCGCTGGCGACGGAACTCCAGAGGAACGGCGTAGATGGTGTCGACGTCGGGGGACTGGACCACGCCTTGGACGTTCACGTTGGTGAACAGGGCGATCTTCCGCCGCAACTCCTCGTCCAAAGGCTGCTCGGCTCGGCAGATGAGCACGTCCGGCTGGATGCCGATCTGCATGAGTTCCCGGACCGAATGCTGCGTAGGCTTCGTCTTGAGTTCCCCGGTGGCGGCAATGTAGGGCACCAGGGTCAGGTGGATGACCAAGGTGTTACCGGTCCCTGCTTCCTGCCGAAATTGACGGATGGCCTCGAGGAACGGCAGGCTCTCGATGTCCCCCACCGTCCCCCCGATCTCCGTGATGACCACATCGTGCCCGGCCGCCAGACTCCGGATGCGGCTCTTGATCTCATCGGTGATATGGGGAATCACCTGGACCGTGGCTCCCAGAAAATCCCCCCGCCGTTCTCTTTCGATGACCGTGAGGTACACCCTGCCGGTGGTCACGTTGTTGGCCTGGCTCAGGGACTCGTCCAGGAAACGCTCGTAGTGGCCCAGATCCAAGTCCGTCTCCGCCCCGTCGTCGGTGACAAACACCTCGCCGTGTTGGAAAGGGGAAAGGGTACCGGGGTCCACATTGATGTAGGGGTCGAACTTCTGGATGGTAACCCGAAGCCCTCGCTCCTTCAGCAGACGCCCCAGCGATGCCGCCGCAATCCCCTTGCCCAGAGACGACACCACTCCCCCCGTCACGAACACGAACTTCGTGGCCCGCTGGTCCATGGAAAACCTGTTCCTTAGCTAATCTCTTTGTGAAAACCGGGAGAAGCCTCCCAGCTCGGCCAAACGCTTCTCGATCCGCACGACGTCGGCGGGGGTATCCACCCCCGGATCCGCCGCACCCACCACCGCCACCCCGATGCGGGCACCGGCCCCCAAAGGCCGCAACTGCTCGAGTTTTTCCAACTCTTCCAGAGGGGTCGGTGACAACGCCACCCAATTCTCCAGAGCCTCGGGGGTGTAGGCGTAAATGCCGATATGGCGAAGGAAAGGCTCCCGGGCCAGCTCTTCGGGACTCGGCTTTCCGTCCCTCTTGTACGGGATGGGCGCCCGGGAAAAATACAGTGCCCTCCCCGAGGGAGCCCGAACCACCTTGACCACCGAAGGGTCCCTTCTGGCCTCCTCATCCATCACCGGCGTGGCGCAGGTCCCGATCTCCCAACCCCGATCCCGAACCAGTTCGATGGCCGCAGCCAGATGGGCCTCCTTCAGGAGGGGTTCGTCTCCCTGGATGTTGGCGATGACCTCGAAGCCGACATACCGATCCCGCCGGGCCACCTCCGCCACCCGATCCGTTCCCGAGGGGTGATCCGGAGAGGTCAGCTCCACCGGGGCGCCCATGGCCCTGCAGACTTCGGCAACGGCCTCGGAGTCTGTCGCCACCACGGCCTCGTCCAGGATTCTCATCCCCTCCACCCGCCGCCACACCCATTCGATGAGGGGACGCCCCAGGATGGGATAAAGGGGCTTGTTGGGGAGACGGGTGGAGGCCAGCCGGGCAGGGACGATGCCCAAAACACGGCCGCTCACAGGCGCCCTCCGGCGCCGCAGGGGGGAGTGGGTTTTGCAAGTTTCACGCCAGTAAAGGTAGAGGAGGGGTCGAGTCCCATCAAGGAAGAAAGCCATGGGGGCCCGAAGGTCCTTCGCCGCTCGTGCCGCCTTGTGTTTATGATTACACTACCGGTCTGCCGAAAGGCACCCAGCCGGGCCAACGGGTCTCGGGTATCGGTAGAGGAGACCCGATCCCCCCCCTCGAACCCCTGGTTTTTCATGGACCTTCGACGCCTTCTGGAATCGCCCCCGCTGCAGCTCCGCCGACCCCTGTGGGTCTGGCCCGTCCTGGCCCTGGCGACGGCCTGGTGCGCGGCGTGCGGGGAACCGGCTCCCCGCCGGTTGCCGGCGGGTCCGCCCACCGTGGTGGTTTCGATCTTTCCCCTGGGGAACCTGGCATCGTTCCTGGCCGGACCCCACGTCCGGGTGGAGGTGGTGCTTCCCCCGGGGGCTGCGCCCGAGACCTTCGAGCCGACTCCGCGGCAGATCCATGGGTTCGAAAAGGCCGCCCTCTTTGTCCGGGTGGGGGCCGGGTTGGACGATTGGCTGGCAGGGCTGGGCCCGGCCTCGGGGGCCCAGGGCGCCCAACTGGTCCTTTCCGAAGGTCTTCCCTTGCTCCCCCCGGACCCCGAACACGGCGACGCCGGTCACCCCCACGAGGGTAACCCCCATATCTGGCTGGACCCTGTGCTGGTCCGGGATCGGCTGGTCCCCGCCATGGCCGACGCCTTGGTCTCTCTGGTGCCCCAGGCGGAAGGTGACATCCGGCGCCGGGCCTCGGAGCTTCACGACTCCCTCACCGCCTTGGACCAAGAAATCCGGGAGGCGTTGGCGCCGGTGGTGGGCCGAGGGTTCGTTGCCACCCACCCTTCCTTCTCCTACTTCGCGCACCGCTACGGGTTGCAGGAAGTGGGGGTCATCCACAGCCACCCGGGCAACGACCCCTCCAGTCGAGAGCTGGCCCGGTTGGTGGAGGAGGCCCGCCGACACGGGGTCCCTTGCGTGTTCGTGGAGCCCCACCTGGGAGAGACGGCGGCCCGGGCCTTGGCGGTGGAGCTGGCCATCCCGACCTGTTTTCTGGACCCCCTGGGCGGACCCGGGCTGGAGGGCCGGGACAGCTACTTGGCCCTTCTCCGGTTCAATACCCGCCGCTTCCTGGAGGGTCTGGGGAGGGACGAACGGTGAGGTGCGCCCTCGGCCCAAGCCCCGCCGTGGAGGTGGAGGATGTCTGGTACGCCTACGGACCGCGTTCAGCCCTGGAAGGGGTGACCCTTCAGGTTCCCGCCGGAGCCTTTGCAGCGGTCATCGGACCCAACGGCGCCGGGAAGTCCACCCTTCTCCGGCTGCTCCTGGGGATCGAACGGCCCCAGAGGGGCCGACTGACCATTTTCGGAGAGCCGGCCGGGAAGGTGAGTCACCCCATCGGCTACGTTCCCCAGGGCATCCGCCTCCCCCGGGGCTTCCCCTTGTCCGTCGGAGACCTTGTCCTCATGGGGCGGTATCCCACCCTGGGGTTAGGACGACGCCCCTCCCGGAAGGATCGGGAGAGGGTGGAGGAGGCCTTGGAACAGGTAGGGATGCTCCCCCTGATCCGGCGGCGGTTCGAGGACCTTTCCGGCGGGCAGCAGCAACGGGTCCTCATCGCCCGGGCACTGGTGGGGGATCCCTGCCTCCTGGTCCTGGACGAACCCACAGCAGGGCTGGATCCTGCCGCCCGAGCCGCCTTCTATGCCATGGTCTGCGACCTGCAGCGGGCCCGGGGCCTTACCCTTCTCTGCGCGTCCCACGATCTGGAAGACGTTGCCCAACATGCTCAGATCGTGATCCTTTTGGATCGCCGCGTCCAGGCCATCGGCTCCCCGTCGGAGGTCCTGGAGAGCCGTGCTTTGGCCCAGGTCTATCGCTTTCCGCCCGCCCACCATCATCATCCGGAAAAAGAGGGACCGGCCTGATGGAATTCCTCTCCTACGGCTTCATGCAAAGAGCCCTTCTCACCGGTACCGTCTTGGGAGTCACCTGTGCCCTCCTGGCCGTGTTCGTCGTCCTTCGGAGAATGGCTTTCATCGGAGTGGGGCTCTCCCATGCCGCCCTGGGGGGGGTGGCCCTGGGGCTCACCCTGGGAGTTCCTCCCCTTCCGGCGGCTGCCGTCTTCGGGATGGCCATCGCCTGGGTCATCGGGTGGATCACCCGCCGCGGGGAGGTGTCGGCCGACACGGCCATCGGCATCTTCTTTTCCACCGCCATGGCCCTGGGGGTCGCCCTCATGAGCCTCTCGCCCGCTTATCGGCAGGATCTTCTGGGATACTTGTTCGGGAACATCCTGTCGGTAGGGCCCAAGGACCTGGGGCTGCTGCTCCTTTTGAGCGCCGCTTCGGTGGGCCCGTTGGTTGTGTTCTTCAAGGAGTTCCTCTTCCTGGGAGTGGACGAGGAGGCCGCCAAGGCTGCCGGGCTTCCCACGGGCCTCTTGAATCACCTCCTCCTGACCATCATGGCCGTCACGATCGTGGCCAGCATGAAGCTCGTGGGAATCGTCCTGGTCTCCGCGTTCCTGGTGATTCCCGCCGCCACGGGCCAGACGCTGGCGGAAAGCGTCCGGGGAATGGTCCTCTGGTCGCTGGGATCCGCCGTGCTTTCGGTGTTCCTGGGCCTCTGGGCGTCTTGGCTCTGGAATCTCCCCTCGGGAGCCTCCATCGTGTTGGTTTCGGCGGCCCTGTTTTTCCTGGCCTACGCCGTGCGAGCCCGGCGCCAGCGCCGGAAGGGGGCGGGCTCCTGACTCCACCCCCTCAGGGAGCCCAGGGCGACGGCGGCCTGTAGTCCACCGGGCGCAGGTAGAACTCCCCGATGGCCGTGTCGGAGAGGACAGCCACCGTCGGGAGCTCCCGTTTCCAGTGGGTCCCGTTGAGCCGCCGCCAGACCGCCCACACCGCGTCTTCCTCGAATCCCCTTTCCAGGAGTTCTTCCGGGCGGTAGCCCTTGAGGAACCAGTAGAGGATGGGGTCGGCTTTGTGGTACGAGAAACCCAGTTCGTCCTCGTCGTGGACCCCCCGAACCAGATCCGCCGAGGCCGGCTTCTCCACAATCACCTCGGGCACCCCCAAATACCGGGCCAAAGCCCAGACCTGGGTCTTGAACAGGTCTCCCAGGGGGTTGATGGGAGGGGAGTCGTCCGCGTGCCAGGTGAAGTACCCTAGCAGGCGCTCGCTCTTGTTCCCGGTTCCCAAGGGCAGCCGCCCCAATTTGGCGGATTGATCGAAGAGGACGACGCCCCGGAGGCGGGCCGCCAAGTTCCCCCGGCGCATGTCCGAGAGGTCAGGCTCGGCCTCCCTCACGTAGGCCTCCACGGCCGGGGTGATCTCGATGGTTCGGGCCTGGGCCCCGGTGGCTTCCAACACCAGGGCGGCATGGGCCAAACTCTCCGGGCTGGACGTGGCATAGGGCAAGCAGAAACCTGTGACCGCCCCCGGCCCCAGGGCCTCCACCGCCAGGTAGAGGGCCACGGCGGAATCCACCCCACCGGAAACCCCCCCCCCCCCCCCCCACCAAACCCCCCCCCCCCCCACCAACCCCGGGGGGAAAAAACAAAACCCCCCCCCCAACGGCGGAAGAAAAAAACACCAA
>JAUQOX010000073.1:8299-12042 GCA_030550695.1 Gemmatimonadota bacterium
CCCGCCGCACCAGGGGCAGATCCAACTCCAGGAACGAGGTATCCCCGGGGGACGGACCCGGGCTTGCGGGCCCCAGCCCCACCCTGCCACCCCCGACCGCCGTAGAGGCTCCCGTCTCCCTCCTCGCAGGGATCCCCATCCTTCCCCACCGCCCCCGCTCCACCCGATGCAGCTCCCGCTCCAGGTGGGGGAGCATCTGCCGCAGATCCGCCAGGAGGGGAGAGCGGAAGCGGGCCCTTTCCAAAGCCTTGCCATCCAGAACAGCCCCCACCACCTCCTCTTCCCAGAGCCTCCCGCGGGCGAGGATCTCTCCCTCGGGGCCCACCACCACCGACCCCCCGGGGAACATCTTTCCCCCTTCCGAACCCACCAACTGGGCCACCGCCACGAACAAACCATGCTCCACGGCGGCACCCCGGGCCAACTGGTCCCACCTCTCGAGGTTGCCGGGCCGCCCTGGTCCCTTGCCGAAATCCCGGGCCGGGGAGGCGCTGGGCACCAGGAGCACCTCGGCCCCGTCCAGAGCCAGGATGGTGGCGGGGAGGGAATGCCAAAGGTCCTCGCAGACCAAGACCCCCATCCGGCCCCACCGGGTCGGGAAAGCCAGAACTTCCCGGCCAGGGTCCACAAACCGACCCTCCTGGAAGAGCCCGTAGGTGGGAAGAAAGATCTTGCGGTGGACGTGGAGGGGGCGATAGCTGTCCCCCGTGGGCTCGAGGTAGACCGCGCTGTTATAGAATCCTCCCTCCCATCGCTCGTAGAACCCCACCAACACGTCGGGGCCCCCGTTCGGGGGAGCGCCGAGGCCTTGGGCCACTTCCTCCACGGAAAGGGCCGCCTCCAGGACTCCCCCCTCCAGGAAATAGCCGGAGAGGGCGGTTTCGGGGAACACCAACAGGTCGTACCCTTCGGCCGACTCCCGAACAATCTCCCGGACCCGGCGGAGGTTCTCGCCCGGATCCGCCTTCCGGGGGCGGAACTGGACAAGACCCAGCCGGAGACGGGACAAGGTGGGACCAGGGGCTGATTCCAGGCTCTGCTCTGGCATGGCAGGACCGCGGGGATGGGAAGGTGAGGGATCCGCCCGTCCGACGGGCGGTAACCATATCCATAACCTAGTGCCGCCGAGGATTCCCCGAGAGGGGGACGGAAGGGCCTCTTCCTCTGCGGAGCGACCCGACCCTGGGAGGCAACGCTCCGCCGAACCGGTTCCCGCCTCCGGATCGGGGGCCGGAAGCGGGCGGCCGCCACCGGGCGCCCGAGCTACCCTGAACTCATGGATATCCTCCGGTGTTATCTTAGAGGGTCAGCCCCATCGAGAACCTGCAACCCCACCGGCCCATGAAAGCCAAGGTACCTCTCCTCCTCTTGGTCTTCCTCACCCTCTCCTTCGCTCCCGCTTCCCCTCAAGGGACCACGGGCGGAGGGGCCGCTGTCCCCTCACCCCGCCAGGAGGCCACGGCCCGCCCCGACTCCCGTGGGCTGGAGTCCAGCGTCCAGGGGCAGGTGTTCCTGGGGGCCTTCCGCACCATCTTGGACTACCACCAAACCACCTTCAGCGATTCCCTGCTCTGGGAAGCGGCCCTCCGCGGGCTTCTGGAAGGGCTCAACGATCCCTACGCCTCGGTGTTCACCCCCGAAGAGTATGCGGCCTTCGAAGAGCAGACCACGGGGGACTATGCGGGGATCGGGGTCGAAATCACCCGCCTGCAGGACCGGGTCACCGTCACCGCCGTGTTCCGCAATACCCCCGCCGAAGGTGCGGGTCTCATGGTGGGGGATCGGCTCTTGACCGTGGAAGGGGAGGACGCCAGGGGCTGGACGGTGGACCAAGCCAGGGACGCCATCCGGGGGCCGGCGGGGACGGTGGTCCACCTCACCGTGGAGCGGAGGGGGTTTTCGGAGCCCCTGAACTTCAGCATCCGGAGGGACCAGGTCCATGTCTCGGCGGTGGTGGCGGGCCTGGTGGGGGATTCCTTGGCCTACATCCGGGTGGACCGGTTCGCCCGGGGGTCGGCCCAGGAAGTGGATTCGGCGTTGGCCCTCTTGGCTTCCAGCCGAGGGATCATCTTGGACCTCCGGAGAAACCCCGGGGGGTTCCTCGTGGAGTCCCTGAACATGGCCGACCTCTTCCTGGAACCGGGGCAGGCGCTGGCCACGGCCAGGAGTCGGGTTCCCGGCAAGCCCGACGAAACGGCCACCGAGACCTGGTACGGGCGCCTGATGCCCCGGGCCCGGGAAAAGCCCATGGTGATTTTGGTGGACCGCTTCACGGCCTCTGCCGCGGAGGTTCTGGCCGGTGCACTCCAGGACCACGACCGGGCCGTGGTGGTCGGGGAACGGACTTTCGGCAAAGGGGTGATCCAGACGGTCGTTCCCCTTCCCTTCGGCAGACAGATGCGGCTGACCACGGGAGACTGGATGACCCCCCTCGGCCGCTCCCTTCACATCCCCCGGGACGCCGAGGGGAATCCCCTGCCGTCCCCGGCCCTGCGGGGCGATTCCCTTCTTCCCACCGTGACGACGGCGGGTGGAAGGACCCTCAAAGCCGACGGTGGCGTGTCCCCCGATCTGGCGGTGGCGGACGACACCCTCACCACGGCCGAGCAACAACTCCTCCTCGAGGCATCCAAGGCCGGGGTTCCCCTGGCGTTGCGGGTCGCGGAACTGGCCTTCGGCCAAGTGCAGAAGGCCTTGGCGGGGGAGCAGGGGCCAAAGTTCGACGAAAAAGCCCTTGAGCCGTTCCTGCAACAATTGGTGGGGGAGGGGCTTCCCCCGGAGGTGGTCTTTCACCCCGAGGCCAAGGGGTACCTGTTGTGGCGGGCCCGGATGGCCTTCGAGGAGAGGATCGGCCATCCCGGACACGCCATGGAGATCCAGGGGGAGCGAGACCCCGCCTTCCAGACCGCGGTGCGCCTGCTCACCGTCTCCCGAACTCCGGGAGAGCTCTTGGCCCGGGTGGGGGCGGAGGCCGGGAAAGGGAGGGGTTAGGAGGAGGCCACAGGGGGGCCGGTCCCCTCAGGCCCGGGGATGAAACGCCCTGTGGACCTCCCGGAGGTATTCCCGGTCCAGGTGAGTATAGATCTGGGTGGTCGAAATGTCCGCATGCCCCAGGAGTTCCTGGACCGCGGCCAGATCCGCCCCCCCCTCCAGGAGGTGCGTCGCGAAGGTGTGGCGAAGGGTGTGGGGTGAAGGCACGGTTCGCAGGCCGGCCCGGGCGGCGGCCCTCCTGACCAAGGTCCAGATGCTCATGCGGCTCAGGGGACGGCCCCGGGCATTCAGAAAGACCACCCCACCTCCCCTCCCTCGCTCCAACTGAGGCCTTACTTCCCTCAGGTACCGGTCCAAGGCGCGACACGCGGGCACCCCCATGGGGACCATCCTCTCCTTTCCTCCCTTGCCCCACACCGTGCACACCCTTTCGGCCAGGTTCACCTGGTCGAGGCGGAGCCCCACCAACTCTGACACCCGCATCCCGGTGGCATAGAGAACCTCGAGGACGGCCCGGTCGCGCCAGTACAGGGGGCTATCGGGGTCCAGGGCCCCAAGGAGGGATTCCACCTCTTCCAGGGACAGGACCACGGGGAGTTTTCGGCCGAGGCGGGGGGCTTCCAGCCTCTCCGCTGGATCGGCTTCCAAGGCCCCCTCCTGCACCAAGAAGGCGAAATACGACCGAAGGGACGAGATCACCCGCCGGATCGAGGTGGGGGCGAGCCCTCGGTCCTTGAGGTGGAAAAGGTATT
>JAUQOX010000348.1 GCA_030550695.1 Gemmatimonadota bacterium
CACCGGGAACAACCTCATCGCCATGGCCTGGGCCAGCCGGAAGGTCCGCACCCGCAGCATGCTCCGCAATTGGGCCATCGTCTATGCGGGCAACCTGGTCGGCTCGGTCGGCACGGCCATCCTGGTGCTGGCGGGGCGCCAATACACCTTCGGCGGAGGCGCGGTGGGGGTCACCGCCTTGGGCATCGCCGCGGCCAAGGTCCAATTGGGGTTCTGGCAGGCCGTGGCCCTGGGGGTTCTCTGTAATGCCCTGGTCTGCATGGCGGTGTGGCTCACCTTCAGCGCCCGCAGTACGGTTGACAAGATTACGGCCATCCTCTTTCCCATTACTGCCTTCGTGGCGGCAGGCTTCGAGCACTGTGTGGCCAACATGTACTTCATTCCCATGGGACTGTTCATCAAAGATCTGGACCCTGCCTTTGCTGCCGCCTCCGGACTGGATCTTTCCGGCCTCACGTGGTGGTCTTTCTTGGCCCACAACCTGTGGCCGGTGACGTTGGGGAACATGATCGGGGGCACGCTTCTGGTGGCGGCGGTCTACTGGTCCGTGTTCCTACGGGGTTCCCGGGGGAGTGGAGGTGCGACAACAACTTCTTGACGAAAAGGGAGGATCCCGTCCGTGAAGGCCTATGTTCTCATCAAGGCTCGGGGCGGAACGGCCGGCCAGATCGTGCACCACCTGCGGCGCATGGCCGAGGTGCAAGAAGCCCATGTGACCTTCGGGCCCTTCGACGTGGTGGCCTTGGTCCACAGCCCGGACACGGCCCGCCTGGGTCGTCTCCTGGTGGAAGCCATCCAGCCCATCCCCGGAGTCGAGGAGACGTTGACCTGCTTGGCGGTGGAAGATTAGGAGGGGCGCAGGCTGCCGTCAGGGGGAGCCTTGCCGGGGGCGGGCGTCGGCCCACCCCTTCCGGCCGTGCCGTCAGCCCTCCAGATACTTCCTCAAGAAGGCCAAGGTCCGGCTCCACGCCAGAGCCGCGGCTTCAGGATGGTAGCGGGCCTGGTTGGTGTCGTTGTTGAAGGCGTGCTGGGTACCCGGATACCGGTAGAGCTCGTATGTCTTGCCGTGGGCCTTCAGGGCCGCTTCGTAGGCCGGGATTCCCGCGTTGATCCGTTCGTCCATCTCGGCGTAGTGTAGGCACAAAGGAGCCGTGATGGCGGGCACCTGCTCGGCAGGGATCTGACTTCCGTAGTAGGCCACCCCGGCATTCAAGGAAGTGCCGGCTGCCGCGAGCCGGTTCACGTATCCTCCTCCCCAACAAAAGCCCACCGCCCCCACCTTCCCCGTCCCTTCAGGGTGTTCCGCCAGGAACTTCACCGCCGACGCCAGACGGGCCACGTTGGAGGCTGCCTCCAGGCGGCCGATCATCTCCCGTGCCTGGTCTTCGTCGGTAGGGGTGCCTCCAACAGGGGACAGCATATCCACAGCCAGCGCCAGGAACCCCTCCAGGGCCAATCGCCGGGTTACGTCTTGGATGTGGGGATTGAGGCCCCGGTTTTCGTGGATGACCAGGACCGCCGGACGCCTCCCGCCCCCGCGGCGCCGCGCCAGGTATCCCCGCATGGGATCCTCTCCGGCCCTCCATTCGGCCCATGAGATTTCCAGATCCGGGTGGTCAGCAGGCACCACCTGGCGGCGGTAATCGTTCTGCAGCAGAGGCAGCACCGCCATGGCGGCCGCCGAACCTCCCGTAAGCTGGGCCAGCCGGTCCAGGAACTCCCGGCGGCCCATGTGGCCGTGGGTGTAGGCGTCATACAGGCGGATGATCCGTTGGTCCATGGAAAGCCTCCGGGAAAGGGGAACCTAGGTGGGCGGCAGGGGGGTGTACCGAGCCGTTCTTTACCCGCGACTCGCCGGAAAGAGCCCCGCCGCCAGGAGGGCGTCCAAGACCGAAGCCCACCCCTGCCTCGGGAACCGACCCGCCTTGCTCGCCGAAGGGTTCCTGAGGATCTTTGGGTCCCGCGAAACCGCCACAGGACGCCTATGCGAATCTGGTCCACCCTCCGCGCCCTCTTCACCGCAGGTCATGCGGTGGTGGTGGGGCTTTCCGAAGAAGAAGCCGGCCACGACCCCATAGCCCTGTTCGGTCGCTGGTTCCAAGCGGCCGAAAAGGGAGGGTTGCTTTTGCCGGAAGCCGCCGCCTTGGGCACAGCCACCCCCGACGGACGCCCCTCGGTCCGCTTCGTGCTTCTCAAGGGCTACGACCGGCGGGGCTTCGTCTTCTTCACCAACTATGGAAGCCGGAAGGCTCAGGAGTTGGAGGCCAACCCCCGGGCCACCCTGGTCTTCCATTGGGCGCTGCCCCAGCGCCAGGTGCGGATCGAGGGGACGGTGGAGCGGATTTCCAGCGAAGAATCCCAAGCCTACTTCCGCACCCGCCCCCGGGGAAGCCAGATCGGGGCCTGGGCTTCGGAGCAGAGCCGCCCTCTGTCCAGCCGGCGAGAGCTCGAGGTACGGGTCAAGCGCTACGAGGAGGAGTTCCGGGGAAAGGAGGTTCCCCTGCCTCCTTTCTGGGGAGGGTATCGGCTGTCTCCGGAAAGCATCGAGTTC
>JAUQOX010000349.1 GCA_030550695.1 Gemmatimonadota bacterium
ACGGTTCCGTCGAGGATGATTCAGGGAAAGGGAGAAACCACGAGCTCTCTAGCCGATCCTGGGTCCGGCCGCCACCACCTCCGGCCCCACCGTCCCCTCGAACTGGCGGAAGTTCTCCTGGAACATTTTGGCCAGCCGAGCAGCTTGGGCGTCATAGGCCCCAGGGTCGGCCCAAGTGTTCCTGGGCTGGAGGATTTCCGGGGGCACCCCTGGGCAGCTTTCGGGGACCCAGACGCCGAAGACAGGGTCCGGATGGGCCGGCACCTCGGCCAGGGTCCCCGCAAGGATCGCCTTGACCATAGCCCGAGTGTAGGCCAAAGGCATCCGGTGCCCCTGGCCGTAGGGGCCGCCCGTCCACCCCGTGTTGACGAGCCAGACCTCGGACCCATGGCGGGCCAGCTTTTCCCCCAGGAGCTTGGCGTAGACCGTGGGATTCAACGGCAGGAAGGGGGCCCCGAAACAGGTGGAGAAGTTCGGTTGGGGCTCCGTCACACCCCGCTCGGTACCCGCCACCTTGGCCGTGTAGCCCGAAAGGAAGTGGTACAGGGCCTGTTCCGGAGTCAAGCGGGCTACGGGGGGAAGGACCCCGAAGGCATCGGCGGTCAAGAAGAGGATGTGGCGCGGGTGGCCGGCCAGGCCGCTCCGGGTGGCGTTGGGGATGTGGGCAATGGGATACGAGGCACGGGTGTTCTCGGTGAACTCGGCGGAGTTCAGGTCCAGTCGGCGGGTCACCGAATCCATGGCCACGTTCTCGAGGATCGTGCCAAACCGCCGGGTGGTCTGGTAGATCTCCGGCTCCCCCTCGGGGGACAGGCGGATGACCTTGGCGTAGCACCCTCCCTCGAAGTTGAAGACGCCCCGGTCGCTCCAGCCGTGCTCGTCGTCCCCCACCAGGGTTCGGGAGGAGTCGGCGGACAGGGTGGTCTTCCCCGTCCCGGAAAGACCGAAGAACAGGGCCGTGTCGTCGGGCGTGGCCCCGTAGTTGGCCGCGCAGTGCATGGGGAGGACCCCCTGGGAGGGGAGGACGAAGTTCATGATGGAGAACATGGACTTCTTCATCTCTCCGGCGTAGGCCGTCCCCCCGATGATGACCTCCTTCCGTGCCAGGTGGAGGATGATGAAGGCCTCCGAGTTGGTGCCGTCCTCCTCCGGCACGGCCTGGAAGCCAGGGGCGTGGATCAGGGTATACTGGGGGACGAAGCGGGCCAGCACCTCCCGGTCGTGCTCCTGGATGAACATGTTCCTGGCGAACAGGTTGGCCCAAGCTGTCTCGTTGATGACCCGGATGGCCAGCCGGTGCTCCGGGTCCGCCCCCAGGTAACAGTCCTGGACGTACAGGTCCCGCCCCTGGAGGTAGGCCGTAAGGCGGGCCCGAAGGACATCGTACCGGACCGGATCGAAGGGGAGGTTCACCTTTCCCCAGTGGACCTGCTCCTGGGTGGAAGGCTCCTTCACGATGAACCGGTCCTTGGGGGACCGCCCCGTGTACTGCCCCGTCCGCACCACCAGGGGACCCAGATGGGCAATCAAACCTTCATGGCGTTGGACGGCATGTTCGTAAAGGGCGGGGGTGGAAAGGTTCCACCAGATGGTGTTGGCGTTGCGGATGCCGTGGGCTTGGAGCAAGCCATCGCTCCCAGACCTTCCTTGCTCTGGCATGGCGGAGTTCCCGGGTGTGAGGTTGATCTTCGCGAAGCCTGGGACCGGAAAGCTCTTTACCGCCGATCCTCCGTTCCCCTCGGCCTACAAAGGTAAGAACCGGTCACGTCGGAAGGGAGACGCCCGACGGAGGAGGAAAAGCCCCCCCCCTCGGAGGATAGGACGCAACCGGACGGACGGAGACGCCGTCGAGGGCTGCCACGCCCCGGACCGCGAGGCAGGCCCCCGCCCTCGGGCCCCTCGGGAGCGGCGGCCTGACCCCAGGGGGACTCGGCGATGCGGGCGGGTGACGGGGGGGAGGCGTTTGCGCGCCGATCTCGCGGGGTGCAAATTGTCGGCAGAGGGCCGGCTCTCCCTCGGGACGGCCTGCCGGACGGTACCTGGGGGTGGCTTCCGGTCCTTTCCGTGAACCCGAGCACTCCGGAGTTCGACACCATGCCCAAGATCTTTCGATACCGCCCTTCCCCGGCCCGCCCCTTGGCGTTCGTGGTCCTCGGTCTCCTGGCTGCCGCCTGCGCCTCGGGGGGCGGAGCAGGGGGCGGCGGTGAGGCCACCCCCGCCGCCGGGCCGGGCGAAATCATCCTCCAGGTCCACAACACCGACAGCTCCGGCCAGCCTCTACGGATCTACCTGGTGCCCGAGGCCGGTACGGAGCGGGTGATCGGCAACGTGGCCTTCAACGAGGTCCTGACGGTTCCCCACACGGGCGGCCAGGGCCGGTTCCAGTTCCGGGCGGAGCGGCCCGACGGCAGCACGGTGACTTCTCCTCTGTTCACGGCCATCAGCGGCACCTACGTCTGGGACATCGCGTTGAGGAGGGTCGAGAGGAAGCGGTGAGGGCCACCTGAAGGCGCTTTCCCCCC
>JAUQOX010000350.1 GCA_030550695.1 Gemmatimonadota bacterium
AAAGGAGCAGACCGGAGTATAAGTAGGGTTCTCTTTGGTGCCCTATCTCCCTGGCCACGCTCCGGGCGGCATAGGGCATGACCACGACCGCCACCGAGGCCACAACCAACAGGACGTACGCGCCCACGCTATCCACCCGATACTCGATCCCATAGGGCGCTGCCCAGTCTCCCAAGGCATAGGAGAGGGTGCCCCCGCGGAGAACCTCCAACAGAAGGGCCACGGCGGAGCCGAAAGCTCCCAGCGAGGCCAGGGTAGACACGGCCCATGCGCCGCGTCTCCAGTGGAGGAGAGCCGCCAGGGGTGCCGCCAGGAGAGGGAATAGGATCGGTAGGATCGGCAGGTGTTCTCTCATCAGGCGGGCAGCTCGTTGTCCATGGCGGTGACCTCGTCGCCCTCGATGGTTCCGTAGGCTTCCTTGATTCTCACCACGAGGGCCAAAGCCACGGCCGTGGTGGAGACGCCTACCACGATGGCGGTCAGGATGAGGACATGGGGCAGAGGGTTGGAGAAGATGAGCTGGCGCCCATCGTCCGGAAGGATCGGGGGCTGACCTCCCTTTACGACGCCCATGGAGATGAAAAAGATGAAAACTGAGGTCTGAAAGATGTTCAGACCCATGATCTTCTTCACCAGATTACGGCGCGAGATGAGGATATAAAAGCCCACCATCATCAGAAAAATGAAGGCCCAATAGTTGTAATGGACCACGATGTTCACAGATCCTCCCTTCCCCTGGCGGCAAAGAAGTAGAAGACAGTGGCCATCACCCCGAAAACGGTCACCATGACTCCCAATTCCACGAGGAGAATCCCGAGGTGTTGACCCTCCTCCGGATGGAGGGGAAAAAAGACGCTGTAATTGAGGAAATGCCCTCCCAGGACGATCCCCTCCACCCCCACCAGAGCATAGATGAGGACCCCGAGGCTCGCGCAGGTCCGAACCAGCCAGGAAGGAGCTACCTTCTGGGTGCGGCGTAGGCCGAAGACCAAACCGTACAGGATGAGCGCAGCCGCCAGGATGACGCCGGCCTGGAAGCCGCCCCCCGGGCCGAAATCCCCATGGAATTGTACATAGAGGGCAAACAGAACGATGGGGGGAACGACGATTTTCGTGGCTACCCGTAGAATGATCTGGTCGCTCATGTCGCCAGCTCCTCTGCCCTGCCTTCCCCTTCTGCCAGGCGATCACCGGACTCGAGGGAGGGCTCCAAAGCACCGAACCCTACATCGAGACTCTCGACCGGCTCCTCTCCCCAAGGCTCCTCGCCCAGTTCGTCCCGTTTCTTCAGGCGCGAGAGAAGCATCATCACCCCTACGGCAGCGGTAAACACCACAGTGGTTTCACCAAGGGTGTCATAGCCGCGGTAGGAAGCCAGAACCGCCGTCACGACGTTGGGAACGCCGATCTCCTCATCCGTCTCTTCCAGGTAGCGAGGAGTCACATGGCGGTGTATGGGATTGTTGGGCTCGCCGTAGGGCGGCATGTCCAGCGTACCGTAGATCAGAATGGCGCCGGTGACCACCACCACCACCAGGGGAAAGCGGGGCGTCCGGGCCGTCTGCTTTTCCTTGACCGTCGTGATTCGGATCTCAGGAGCTCTCACCTTGCCTCCTACCAGCGCCAAAGTGGCCAGGTAGAAGACGGTGGACACACCAGCGCCTACGGCCGCCTCCGTGAAGGCGACGTCCACCGCGTCCATGACCGTGAAGAGACCGGCGGAGAGGAAGCTGAAGATCCCCGCCAGCACGACCGCAGAAAACAGGTTGCGGGTCTTCGCGACGCCGAGTGCCGTGGCGCCCAAAAAAGCCAGCAGGAGGAACGTAAGCACCAGCTCCATCGGTCGTCATCCCTCCTCTGACGGTGAAGCCGGGGCGGGCCGGCCAGGGATCCGGGCGGTAGGCGGTATCTCCAGCTCATCCACCCAGTAGGGCTCTTGTCCTCCTGCCAGCGTGGCGCGGGCCAGAGCGTAGGAAGATACCGGGCTGGAAAACCACAGGAAGCCGAGAATGATGAGGAGTTTGACGGTCGCGAGGCTGAACCCCCCTTGGAGCATGAGACCCACCAGAACCATCCCCGCGCCCATGGTGTCCGCCATACCGGCGGCGTGGATGCGGGTGAAGAGGTCCGGCATCCGCAGAACTCCAACGCCGCTGATGAGAAGGAAGCCCCCTCCTCCCAGGAGGAAACACCAGCTGAGTGCGTCCACGACGACGTGCATGTCTATTCTTCCCCCAGATCCACCCGCCGCGACAGGTCACCGTATTCGAAGAACTTCAAGATGGCGAGGACCCCCACGAAGTTGATCAGCGCATAGAGGAGCGAAAGATCCAGGATGTCCTTTCTGTCGGTCAGGAACGCCACAAGGGCGATGAGCAGAACGGTGTTGGTACCGAACATGTTCAAGGCCAGGACCCGATCGTATACGGTGGGTCCCAGGAGAGCTCGCAAGAGGGCCAGGAACATCACCACAAGAACGGCGACGGCCGTCACAGCAAACATCAGTGCGCCTCCCTCCCGA
>JAUQOX010000074.1 GCA_030550695.1 Gemmatimonadota bacterium
CCACGGGCAAGGGGAACGACCAGGTACGCTTCGAGCTGTCCTACTATGCCTTGGATCCCACCATCAAGGTCATCTCGCCCTGGAAGACGCCGTCGTTCCTGGAGCGCTTCAAGGGCCGGAGCGATCTCTTGGCCTTCGCCGAGGAGCACGGCATCGAGGTGTCCGCCACCCGGGCCAAGCCCTTCAGCGAGGACGACAACCTGCTCCACATCTCCCACGAGGCGGGGATTTTGGAAGACCCCATGCACGAGGCGGGGGAAGACGTCTATTCCCGGACCACCGCACCCGAACAGGCTCCGGACACTCCCGAGCGCATCGCCATCACCTTCAAGGACGGCATCCCCGTCAAGGTACGCAACCTGAGCGACGGTACGGAGAAGACCGACCCCCTGGAACTCTTCCAATACCTGAACGAGCTGGGGAGCAAACACGGGATCGGACGCCTGGACATGGTGGAGAACCGCTTCGTGGGGATCAAGTCCCGGGGAGTCTACGAGACCCCCGGCGGCGAAATCCTCCACGTGGCCCACATGGACATCGAGGGGATCGCCATGGACCGGGAGGTGATGCGCCTGAGGAACATGCTTACGGCCAAGCTCAGCGAACTCATCTACTATGGCTTCTGGTTCAGCCCCGAGATGGAGTTCCTCATGGCCGCCGTGGACAAGAGTCAGGAGGTCATCGACGGCACCGTATACCTCAAGCTCTACAAAGGCAAGGCCATGCCGGTAGCCCGGGAGTCCAGCTCTTCCCTCTACGATCAGGAGCTTTCCAGCATGGACATCGAGGGAGGCTTCAACCAGCAAGACTCCGAAGGGTTTATCCGCATCAACGCCCTGAGGCTCCGGGCCCACAGCGCCATCATGCGGAAGAAGGGGCGGAGCTGGGGGGTGGATTAGACCAAAGCGCTGGTCGCTTCCGGGCTCTGAAATCCCGAGGGATCTCCGGTCCTCCGCAAGGTTCCTCCGAGGCTGGCCAAGGTAGGGGCCGATCAGCCCGGACCGGATCGTGCGCGTTGAATCGGCGGACAAGGTGTATCCGCATAACTGCAGAACACGCAGCAGTCACCCGGCTTCGGCTTCAGGCGGGCGCCGCACGAGGCGCAGATCCAGAGGATGACGCACCGATCCGCGGGCATGACCACCGACTCGCCATGCCCGCAGTTCGGGCAGACCATTTGCGCCGTTGACCTCACCCCACCTTGGGCTCCCGGATCGTCCATGGGCCACCTTTCCTTTTTCCTTGCTGTGCCGATGACAGAAGCCGCTCCTGGTGGGAACCGACCGCCGTTGCACTCCCGTGCTGCCTGGAACGCGCTTCCCATGCTCCCTCCGGGCGCCCACCGAACGCAAGGAACCCTCTCCCTCGCCGGACGGTCGCGGATCTGGTCCGGATGCCTCGGAGGGCCGCAGGAAGGCTCGTCCTCCCTCCCTTCACCGCCTGATATACGCCCTGAGATCTCCCACGTCGAAGCGGCCGTTCCGGTTCCCCCGGGCGTCCAGGTAGGCCTTCTCCCCTGCCGAGAGAGTAGGTCCTCCTCCGCCCCCGAGGAGTTCCCGGACCATGGCATCCAGGCTCACCGCCTGGGTAGAGACCACCACCCGGGCCACCCCCCCCTCCACAGCCACCTCATAGAAGGTCACGTCGGATTTGGCCCCGCTCTGGAGTGCCGTGGAGGGGACCGTGCTGGGGGTGAGCCGCTGGGGACCCATGCGCCCCCAGGCGTCGCCGGCTTCTCCCCGGTTCCCGCCGTCCTTTTCCGACTTCCGTAGGGCGAAGTTTCCGTCGGCTTCCACCAGCGCCACCCGGTAACGCTGAGGGCAGGTGGCGCAGGGGCGGTTTCCCGAGATCTTGGGATCGATGTGGTAGATGAGCACCCCTTCGGCGGGAAGATCCCGGTCGAAGCCGGTCTTGGCCCGGTACTCCACCAACAGGTACTCCGCAGAATCGGGATGGACCCCCGTCCTTTGGAGGGGGATCTTGAGGACCTCTTCCGAAGTCTGCACCGGCCGCAAAGTGAAGGTTTCCCCCAACACCCCCCCCACGTCGCGGACCGACCGCAGCCAGCCCAGGCGGATCTTCTCCCAGGGGCTCATGTGGGTGGGCCGGATCCACCCCGCCGCCTCCCCCCTCCCGCACCCCCAGCCCGACCCCGCGGCCATGAGGGACCAGCACCCCACCACCCACCGCCGCTCCTCCCGGAGCAACCCCTGGGAGCTGTCGTAGAGGTCCGGCAGCCCCAAAACATGGCCCAGCTCGTGGGCGATGGTGGAGGCGTTCTGCACCTGCACCCCGCCGCAGTCCACGGCGCTCTGGATGATGTAGTCGTCCACCAGAATGGGCTGGCCGTTGGGGCGCCGGTCCTGCGAAGCATAAGGGGCACCGGTCCAGTTCCGCACCCGGGAGCGATGGGGCCAGATCCCCGGTCCTCCGCACGAGGCGGCCACCTCGATGAACTCGAAGGCCACGGCGTCCACCCTTCCGTTGTCGTCCCCGCTGTTGGGGATGCCGTCGGGACCGTCGTTGTCGAACTGCCCGAAATCCACGAAGGGATCCACGGCCGCCAGGGCTTGCAAGAGGAACCGCCCCACCTGGGCATCTTGGCCCAACCCGTAGGAGTTTCCCACCGCCTCCTGGCGTGTGACGGTGGTTCGCACCCAGGGGGTGACGCTTCCCGTCACCTGGAACCGCCCCCCCGAGACCTCCCGGTAGTATTCCGTGACGGTGCCCCCGGGGGCGGGGCCCGTGAAGACGGCCCTTTGGACCTCTTCGGGGGTGATCCAGGGCTCGGGGGAGTCGGCGTGGAGGGCCAGGATCAGGAGCACGGGGAGGGTCCCCGTCACCGCCGACTGTCTTTCGGCCGCGGCTTGAGCCCGGGCGATCCAGCCGTCCCGGAGCTCGAAGAAGTCGGGCTGGGCGGCCACCCGCTGGTAGTAGGCCGCCGGCAAGGGGATCCCCCGGGCCCGGGCGGCCACCTCGATGTCCTGGGCCCGAACCCTTTGGGGGGACCCAGACAGCCAGATGAGGGCCAGGGCCAGCCATGCCGCCGGCGGAGCCGGGCGGCCCACCCGGAGGGGGATTGGGCGGGGGGGTCGTCCCGGGGCCCGGGACGCCCATGGCCGGCGGCTCCCCCCACCCCTTCCGGGCGGTCCCCACAGGGGAGAGCGCTCCTCTCTCATGGAGCGCCTCCCTTGCCGGTCGGCACCCGCTCCACCCGGACCTCATGGGGGGGGGATGGGGGCCGAAGGGCGTTGTCGGGGCCGGCGACCTCCAGGACGGTCACCTTGGGCAGTCTGGCCACGTTCGGAGTGGACACCCGCAGACGGATGGGCCCCGGCTCGTTCAGGACCACGACCACCCTGAGCCCGTCCCCCGTCTGCCGGCTCCATACGGCCCCCCCCTCCACCAACACCTCCCCCAGGTCTCCTCCCCTCACCTCCAGGACCGCCGCCGATTCCGGCCCGAAGGGAGAGGCCACCTCCACCCGGAAGTGCCCGGGGCCGTCGGGTCCCGAAGGCCCCAACAGATCGCAGCCGGCGAGGGCCGCCATACCGAGCCCCAAAAGGGCGGGGCGGGCCCGCCTTGCCAGCCTTCTGCCGCCTTCACGCATCGCCATGCTTCGCTTCCCCTTCGTCGTCCTCTACCCTGTGGTCAAATAGGCCACCTGCGTTGCCTTGCGGTGCCCGGGGAGTCCCCCCCAACGCCCCCCCGGGCAACTCCGTTTGCCCCGCGGTCCCGGAACGCCTATTCTGACAGTTCCCTCTGAAGGAGATCCTTCCTTTCGTCCATCCCCCTCTCTTTTCAGCGGAGGGCTCCCGACATGCCAAACCATCGCCTACCGACAATCTACGCTGCACGGCGGCAAGGCTTGCAACGCCGTCTCTCGCGGCCGACGCCGTTACTCGTCCTGGCTTTGGCTGCCGTCTCCCTCGTCCCCCTCCGCCTCGGAGCCCAGCACGACCCCGTCGTCCAGCGCATCATCGAGCTGGGCACCCGGGACAACCGGGTCATGGAATGGGCCGACATGGCCACGAACCGCTTCGGCGGTCGCCTTACGGGGTCGGACGCCTACACCAATGCGGTGGACTGGGCCGTGTGGCAATTCCGCCAATGGGGTCTCGAGGTGGAACTCCACGAAGTGGGGGAGGTGCCGGTGGGGTTCAACCGGGGACCTTGGTTCGGAAGGATGGTCCAGCCCCGGGAGGAGGCCCTCACCTTCGGCACCCCCTCCTTTACCGCGGGAACCAAAGGGGTCCAGCGGGGGCGGGTGACCCTACTCCGGGCCGACCCCTTCTCCATCAACGGCCGCAACCCCACCCCCCAGGAGGTGGAGGCCAAGCGGGCGGCGGTGGAAGCCGCCATCGCCGAAGTGAGGTCCCGGCGCGAGGACTTCAAGGACGCCTGGGTCCTCATCGGAGGCAACAACACCGGCTTCGGACGCGACGGCCGCCGGGCCACCCAGGAATACTCCGACTCCTACCTCATGCCCCCCCTGACCCGGGCCTTGGTGGAGGCCGGGGCCCTGGGCACCATCCAGCGAGCCACGGAGCCGATCCGCATCCTGGACGGCCACGTGAACTCTTGGGAAGAGCTTCCTGTGCTCCCTGACATCAAGCTCCTGGACCGCCAGTACGACGAGATCAGGGCTCTGGTGGAGGCGGGCCAGGCGGTGGAACTGGAGTTCGACATCCGCAACTGGTTCAAGCGGGGCCCGGTGAAGTACCACAACGTGGTGGCCACCCTCCCCGGCACCACCTACCCCGACGAGTGGATTCTGTTGGGAGCCCACTTCGACTCCTTCGACGGAGGCACCGGAGCGGTGGACAACGGGTCGGGGTTCTCGGTTCAGATGGAGGCCCTTCGCCTCATCCAGGCGGCAGGTGGAAAGCCTAAGCGCACCATCGCCCTTATCCTCTTCGCCGCCGAGGAAAACGGTCTCGTGGGCTCCCTGGCATGGGTACGGGACCATCCCCAACTGGTGAACCGGATGGTGGCCATGATCAACCGGGACGGAAGCCCCGGGGCCATCACCGGGGCCACCGTCCCCGAGGCGTGGTCTGCCGACTTCGAGGCCATCGTCGCGCCCTTGCGCAACCTGAACCCCCGCTGGCCTTTTGCCCTGGCGTCCAACGGCTATCCGAGTCCCAAGCCCGATCGGCCCGGGGGCTCGGACCACTCCTCCTTCGCCATGGCGGGGGTGCCCCTGGTGAGTTTCCGTAACGAGACGGACTACGTCTACAACCGGGCCTGGCACACCCTGTTCGACACCTACAACGAGCTGGTCCCCTACACCGAGCACCAGAAGCACTCCGCCCTGGTGACGGCGGTGGTGGCCTTCGGCATGGCCAACACGGAGCGCACCCTGCCCAGGGAAGGCGTGTACCTGCCCGACGGCTTGTTCGTGGACGTGGTCACCGAGTCGGGGGCCCGGTTCATCGCCGAGGTGGACTATCGGAACAATCCCTTGGCCGCCGCCTACTTCGTCCGTCTTCTCGAAGGGCGCGCGCCGGCCCCTCCGGCGGGAGGCCCCCCGGGAGGGGGACCGGGCCGCGGACCGGCTCCCGGCAGGGTCGCCGAGGTCACCTCCACCCGGGCCACCGTGGTGCTGGAGTCGGAGGCGGCCCGGGCCATGGCGCTACCGGATTTCCCCATCCGCCCCCACCCCACGCTCAAACATGACGCTGCGGGTATCCTGGGCATATCGGGACCTGACCGGCTCTATGTGACCCTCGGTGCGGAACCTGCCCTCGACCGGCAGGGTACCGCCCTGGGTCGAGTGGTGGCCGGTACGGAGGCCCTATCCCAGCTCCGGCCAGGGGAACCGCTGCGGAGCCTTCGGATCCTCAGGTCCGGTCCAAACACTACCCAGTTCCGTACCGACGACGAGACCTTCCGAAGGCTCCTGGAGCAGGCCCGACGCTGAGGACCGCAACGAGGAAAGGAGGGCGGGATGGCCGATTTCCACATGAACCGGGTGCCTACCTTCTCCCGCTTCGAAGATGCGGATATGCGGGTGCTGGAGCGCAGGCTCCTGGCGGCGGTGGAAAAGCGTCCGGTGGGGGTCGTCATTCCCGCCCTCTACTCCGATCTGGCCGGGCCGGCCATGGAGAACATCATCCAGGAACTCCGCCGGATGCGGTTCGTCCGGAGGGTCTACATCAGCTTGAACCGGGCCGACGCCGAGCAGTACCGCCAGGCCGTGGAAATCGTGGCCCCTTTGGGGAAGAAAGCCGCCCTCCTCTGGAACGACGCACCTCCGGTGGAGGAGATCGTGGGGCGGATCGAGGCCGCACTTCCCTTGGGCCCCCGGGGCAAAGGCCGCGCCGTATGGCTGGCTTTGGGTTACGTCATCGCCAAGGGCGAGGTGTCGGTGGTGGCGTTCCACGACGCGGACGTACTCACCTACAACCGGGATTTTGTCCTGCGACTGGTGTATCTGCTGGCCCGCCAACGGTATCAGTTCGTCAAGGGTTACTATGCCCGCTACGCCGATCGGCTCTACGGACGGGTGGCCCGTTTGTTCTACTTCCCCTTTGTGCGGGCTTTGAAGGACATCCTGGGGTCGAATCGCTTCCTGGATTTCATGGGGGATTTCCGTTACCCCCTCTCCGGCGAGTTCGCCACCTTCGTGAGCCTGGCTCGGGAAATGCGTTTCCCCCCCGACTGGGGGATCGAAGTCGGCGTGCTGGGCGAGATCCACCGCCTGGTGCGGGTGCCTCGGGTATGCCAGGTGGAGCTCACCGGCCGCTACGACCACAAGCATCAGGCTATGGGTTCCTCCTCCTCGGAGGGCCTCTTGGGCATGGCTTCCAACATTGCCCGGACCTTCTTCACCCACCTGGCCGGCCAGGGGCAGGTCCTTTCCGAGGAGTTCTTCGACACCCTGAAGCTGACCTACGTGTCCCGGGCCCGGGAGTTCGCCGACGCCTACGAGAACCTTTCGGAAATGCACGGAGGCCTGAGCTTCGACCTCCACGAGGAGTTCAGCGCCGTCGAGAACTTTGCCCGGGCCATCGAACACGCCGTGGTTGATTTCCGGGCCCACCCCTTCGGATCGCCCCTCATCCCCACCTGGCGCCGGGTGGAGGTGGCCATGGGGGGCATTGCCGACGACCTGCGGAAGGCCTTCGATTCGGCACGGGCGTAGAAGAGAGACGTCGGCGGTTTCGCGGCGGCCCTTGCTTCCCCCGGGCTTCGGGTCCGACCCTCTCCTTTCGGTCTTCCCTTTTCAGCTCCCCGGTCCCAGAATGCGGTTCACCTCCGCCGTAAGGACATCCAGCTCCCGCCGGAGCACGTCATACCGCTGGTAGGCGTCCCGGCCTACCTTCTGGTCCACGCTCCGGGTCATGGAAGCCAGATAGCGGATATGCTCCTGTAGCCCGGGCTTGCTGTAGCGGATGGGGGGTGTGATGAGCTTTTCCGCCACCGCTTGCAGCTCCCTGGCCCGCTGGGCTTCCGCGCCGGTGGCCCCCTCCAGACGCGACAGCGCCTGCCGGACCCGGTTTACCAGGGCGTTCACCTCCTCCACCATGGCCTGCATCCGCAGGTTATGCGCGAACTGCTCCTGCAGGTCCTGTTCGGTGATCCCTTCTTCCGCCAGGCGAGGGTCCATGAGGACCCGAAGGGGCTGGGTGAAGGTCTGACCGTCCACCGTCAGACGCACCTGGTAGCGGCCCGGCGGGGCCCCCAGGCCCGAGCGATGCTGCACGTCCCACACAAACCGGTTGTGGCCCACATTGGTGGTGACGAGTCCCATGCGGATGTTCCCCCGGGCAGCCGCAGGCTGCCTTCCCGCCATCATGGCCGCCTCGGGGTCGGCGGGCTCGGCCGCCCGGGCCCTGCCGGCGCCGGCGGCGGGCGGCGGGCGGTCGCTGGAATAACTGTTCACCAGCGTGCCGCCTTCGTCCAAGATCTCGACGGTCACCGGGCCCGCAGGCGCCTTGGGCAGGTAGTACTCCACGGTGGGCCCCAGGATCTCCGGCCCGGTGCGGGTCCGGTAGCCGTCCCGGGGCCGATAGAGGTGCACCCGGTCGGGAGTGGTTTCGGGGGTGATCTGGTGAAGGGCCGACACGTTGTCCAGGATCCAGATCCCCCGGCCCTGGGTGGAGACCACCAGATCCTTGCGATGGACCTTGATGTCCGTCACCGGTACGTTGGGGAGGTTGAGCTGGAACGGCTGCCAGTGGGCGCCGTTGTCGAAAGAGATGAACATGCCGAACTCGGTGCCGGCATACAGGAGCCCCTCCCGGTCGGGATCTTCCCGCACCACCCGGGTGGGCCAGTCGTCGGGGATCCCGTTCTTGCCGTCGGTGAGGCGTTTCCAGGTCCGACCGTAGTCGTCGGTTCGATAGAGGTAAGGGCGATAGTCCCCCAGAAGATATCGGTACACCGCGTAGTAGGCCGACCCCGGCCGGTGGGGGCTGGGATCGATGAACTGGACCCGCCCTCCCGGCGGGAGGTCCGGCGGGGTGATGTTCTGCCAGGTCTTACCCCCGTCCCGGGTGATGTGGAAGGGTCCGTCGTTGGCTCCCACCCAGATGACGCCGGGCTCGAAGAGGGACTCACGGATGGCGTATAAGGTGCTGTAGAACTCCTCCCCCGTCACGTCCCGGGTGATGGGCTCGCCGCTCACCCCCTGGGTCCCCGGAGGCCGGGCCGTGAGGTCTGGAGAGATCGTCTCCCAGGTGACCCCCATGTCCCGGGTACGGTGAAGGTATTGGCTCCCGTAGTAGAGGACGTCGGGGTCGTGGGGCGAGACCTCCATGGGGGTGACCCGCTGAAGCCGGTAGATGAGGTCGCTGGCCGGGTTGCCGTAGAGGGATTGACCCCCGATCCAGTACTGCCGCTCCTGGCCCATCTCCATGTTCATGTAGCTGAACTGGCCCTTGCAGTTCCCGTAGACGATGTTGGGCTTGGTGGGGTGCGGCATGAGGGGACCGGTTTCGCAGCCCGGCCCGCTCCACCAATCCACCCCCCGCTCCCCTCCCGAGGCCAGCATGGAGAGGATATGCGTACCGTCATCCTGTTGGGCTCCGTAGATCCGGTAGGGGAAGCGGTTGTCCAGCCAGATGCCGTAGATCTCCGCCGTAGGCTGATTGAGCTGGGTGGACCAGGTGCGACCCCCGTCCAGCGATACGTTGGCCCCGCCGTCGTTGGCCTGGACCATGATCTGACCGTTGTGGGGGTTCACCCAGATGTCGTGGTTGTCGCCATGGGGGGTGCGGAGGATGGTCCAGGTGACGCCGCCGTCGGTGCTCTTGTAGAAGCTTTCGGCCCCGGCGTAGACGGTGTTGGCATCCGTGGGATCCGCGCCCAGGGTGGTGTAGTAGAAGGGACGCTGGATCATCCCCGGCACACTGCTCACCATCTGCCAGGTCTCGCCGGCGTCGTCGGAGCGGTAGAAACCCCCGCCGGGAAGGGCCTCCACCAGCAGGTAGACCCGGTCGGGCTTGGCGGCGGTGACGGCCAGGTTGCCCTTGCCGATGAGTTCGGTGGGAAGACCGTTGCGGATATGCCGCCAGGTCTCGCCGCCGTCCGTGCTCTTGTAGAATCCGCCTTCGCGTGAACCGCTGATGATGGTCCAGGGCTTACGCTCCAGCCGGCTCATCCAGGCGTAGACCACGTTGGGGTTGCCCGGCTGCAGTTCCACGTCCATGGCCCCCGTGCTGTCGGATACGAAGAGGGTTTTCCGCCAGGTTCTGCCCCCGTCTGTAGTCTTGTAGATGCCTCGGTCCGGGGTGGGCTTGAAGATGTCGCCGTTGGCCGCCACCCACACGATGTCAGGGTTGGTGGGATGGATCCGGACCGCCCCGATCTGGCCCACGGTATAGAGCCCTACGAACTCCCAGGTCTCGCCTTCGTCGGTGCTCTTGTACACCCCGCGGCCCGTGGACACGTTGCTCCGGACCCCGTCGGAGCCGGTGCCCAAATAGATGATCCGGGGGTCGGAGAGGGACACGGCCACGTCGCCCATGGAGCCCACCGGCACCTTGCCGTCCGTGAGGGGAACCCAGGTGGCCCCGTTGTCCGTGGTGCGGAAGAGGCCGCCGCTGGCCACCCCCATATAGAAGGTGGTGGGTTTGGAGGGGACCCCCGTGACCGTCGTCACCCGCCCTCCCTGGTTCGGTCCCACGTACCGGTAACTCAGCCCCCTGAACAGGGCCGGTTCCACCCGCTCCATGAAGGGGGCGGACGGAGCCGCGCGGGCGGTGGGGCGGGCTTGGGGCGAGAGGGCAGAGCCGGGCGGGAGGAGAAGAAGAACGAGCAGAAAGGCAGACCAGGACGAACGGCTCATGGCATCCCCCGGGGAAAAAAGGACAAGGAAGGGCGCAGGGACCCCAGGGAACGAAAGTGGAGGAGGAACGGGCGGGGCGGCAAGCCCCGGCGTCCAGCGTTCGAGGGTCGGGTCCGCCCCACCGCCGGGGCCGACGCCGGCCTCACCCTTTGCGCGTCCTCATCCTCGTCCCGTAGACCACGCTCATCTGGATTTCTTCGGGGGGCAGGTTGGCGGGGAAATAGGCGCCGGCGATGCGGGCCCCGTGGAGGGAGGCTCCCTCCAGATCCATGTGCCGGAGATCGCAGCCCCGAAGATCGGCATCCCGCAGGTAGGCGTCCCGAAGGATCACCCGGGAAAGGTCCACCTTGCGGAAGTCCACCCCCCGCAGGTCTGCCCCCGACAGATCCACCGAGGGCCGGTTGATGACGGCCAGGTGGAAACCGTCCACGTCGTTGACCCGCAGGGCACGGTAGGCGGGGTCGTCCAGGAATCGCGGTGCGGCCATGGGGTCCTCCCTCTTGGCGGAAGCCTCTGGATCTTGGTATCGGCCGGCGCACGGAAAGGTTGAGACGCCGTAACGACGGAGTACCGGGCCGACCGGAAGGGGAGGGGCGCTGGAGACCCGGGGCTCAGCCACCCCGTCGCGTCTTCCGGAGATCCTCCACGGCCCATATGCCGTGGGGTTGTCATCAGGCCAGAGACCCTCGGGCTGCCGAAGACCGCCCGCTGTTCCACGATCGGCTTTCAGGGTCGGGACGGCGGCGGACCGGCTCAACCGTCCCTCCCTGTCGCCGCCAGCTCCTCCGGGGCCAGGGTAAGGATCCAGGCCTCCCCCTGCCATAGGCGAAGACGGGCCTCTTTTCGGATCCGTCGCGGGTTATGGCGGGGCCGGAGGAGCTCGGTGCGGAGTTCCACTTCGAGTCCCACCGGCACCGGCGGAACCACCAGACGACGGACCAGCCAGAGGCGCGAGCAGGGCGGCCCCTCCGCGGGCGTCGGGCCGGGGGGCGGCGCCGGGCCGGAAGCCGAGGGGGCCGGACGGTAAGCCGCAGGGGCCAACGGGGCCACCCCATCAGCAGCGCCGGAATGGGGTTCCTCCCCCTCCTCCGCCACCGATCCCAGGTCGGCCGCCAGAGCCCGGAGTCGGGCTCGGGCCTCGGCGGGGTCTGTCTCCCGGATGGGGGCCAGCACGACCCGGTCCACGGGGACGTTCGGCATGGGCAGGTCGAGCCTCTCGTAGGCCTCCCGGCCCACCCAGGCCAGGCGGGTCCCCAGGTAGGGGTCCGCCGCCACCCTCAGGACGAGGAGGAAGGCCAGGAGCTCCAAGGCCACCAGGCGATCGTCCCGCCAGGGGACCCGCCCGCGCCAGGCCGCCAGGTCCTGGGAGGGGAGGGGGAGCAGAGCCGGGACCCCCCCGGGGCCCGCCGGGGGCCCCAGATCGCCCACCCTCGGGCCATGCCCCCCTTGTTGCCCTTGCCCAGGTCCCTCCTCCACGTTCACCCGCACCCCCCACCGCCGGTCCACCCCACCGCCCGGAGGCCTTCGGGGGAAGAGAAGGGTGGGGTTGGAGCGAAGGGGCTGGGCCAGTTCCCGAAGGGGCTCCAAAGGAAGGCTCACCCCCGC
>JAUQOX010000351.1 GCA_030550695.1 Gemmatimonadota bacterium
AGCTGTACATGGGATGGCCCGTCGGCCCGCACTACAGCGCTTCGTCCAACGTGGACAACGCCCACCTCCTCCAGGGGAAGCTCATGCTCCTGGTGGGGGAGTTGG
Source organism: Gemmatimonadota bacterium (assembly GCA_030550695.1). Taxonomy (GTDB): domain Bacteria; phylum Gemmatimonadota; class Gemmatimonadetes; order Longimicrobiales; family Gaopeijiaceae; genus JAUQOX01. The sequence goes on from JAUQOX010000351.1 coordinate 106, forward strand.
ATACCAACGTGGATCCCTCGTCCACGCTTCAGGTGGTGAACGCCCTGGTCAAGGCCGGCAAGGATTTCGAGTTCATCATGATTCCGGGTGCGGGTCATACCAGCGGAGGGACCTTCGGCACCCGCAAGAGAAACGATTTTTTCGTGCGGCACCTGTTGGGGGTGGAGCCGCCACCCTGGCCCCGGGAAAAGGACCCCTGAGGTGATGCGGTAGCCCTCGGGGCTCAGCGAGGGTGGGCGTCCCGGACGACCCTTATCGCGGACCTGGAGCCGGTGGCTCGAAAAGCTGAAACCTCCTCACCAGAGCTTCGGCCGCTCTCAGGCGGGAGGGGGTCCCGACGTCGATCCAGGGTATCCCCGTGACGTCGTAAGGGAGGATCCGGTAGCCTGCGGCAGCCAGATCCAGATAGAGCGAGACGAGGGAAAACACCCCCTTTCGCTCCGTGAGGCGAAAGACCCTCGGCTCCACCACCTGGATCCCCGCAAAGGCATAGGCACGGACAGCTCCCACGGGCTTGCGGGCCTCCACCAACCCTCCCCCCCCGCGGTCGTCGCCCCCTCCCTCCCATCCGAAAAGTCCCATTTCGTCGAAGAGCAACCGGCGCGAGCTGTCCCGTTCCTGGACGGCCAGGGTGGCCAAGAGCTTCTCTCCCCCCCGCCCAGCCCCCCCCACATGCGCCGCCATGAGCTCCGCCAAAGGTATGGCCGAGAGCACATCCACGTTGTGGACAAAGAAGGGAGTCACCTCCCGGAAAAGCCACGCGGCGTGCAAGAGCCCGCCACCGGTGTCGTAGGGGCCGTCCGGCTCCGGCGACAACACAATTTCCGGCCCTCCTGGCGGTCTTCTTGCGAGCCAGGCCTCGATGCGTTCTTGATGATGATGGACGTTGACGATGATCCTGTGGACGCCGGCCAGAGCCAACCTATCCACCACCCAGTCCAGCAGGGGGCGCCCCGCCACCGTGACGAGGGCCTTGGGCATGCTGTCGGTCCACGGTGCCAGCCGCGTCCCCTTCCCCGCTGCCAGGATCATCGCCTCCATGTCGGTCGTCTCCTAGGAGGGCTCGATGGACCAGCCGCACTCCCACATGGGGATATCTTTCCCGCAGGTAAGCGGCAAGTTTGCTCGCCATGAACACCGAACGGTGTTTCCCCCCCGTGCACCCGAAGGATACGGTCAAGCTGTCGTATCCTCGCTGAACGTACTCCTCCACTTGCAGTTCCACCATTCCCCGTACGTTCTCCCAGAACTCCTGAACCCTCCCCGAAGCCTCCATGAAATCCACCACCTGTGAAGCCTCGCCGGTCAGGTCCCTGAGGTCGGGCCGTTCGTGAGGGTTGGGTAGGGCACGGCAGTCGAAGACGAACCCACCTCCATGTCCCTCCTCGTCGGGTGGATATCCGTTGCGGAACGAGAAGCTCTGTACCAAGACCCGAAGCTTACTCGCACCCTCTCCTGCCCGGGGAGGACGGGCCCACCGCTCCACGATCCGGTGGAAGACCCGTTCCAACTCGGGCAGGGACCACGGCAGTCCCCGCTCCAAAAGGCCCTCCAGATTACGTGCAGCAAAGGGCACGCTCTCCAGGAATCGCCTCTTTCTCTCGAAGAACCCCCGATAGCCGTAGGCTCCCAGGGCCTGCATTTGCCGGATCAGGACAAAGGCCACGAACTGACGGCGAAACAGGTTGTGTCGGACCCGCACGAAGCCCGCCAGGGTTTCCAGGTAATGCTCCAGAAGCTCTTCCCGGACCGGCCAGGGGAGGTTGGCCTTGGCGTCGAAGAGGAGGGAGGCCACGTCGTATTGGAGGGCTCCCCGGCGCCCCCCTTGAAAGTCGATGAACCACGGCTCACCCCCGCGGATCATGATGTTCCGGGATTGGAAATCACGGTACAGGAAATAGTCGTCGTCGGCCTCCAGGAGGATCGCTGTCAACCGGCCGAAATCGTCTTCCAGGTCCTGTTCATGGAAAGGGATCTGGGCCAGTTTCAGGAAGTGGTACTTGAAGTAGTTCAGATCCCATCGGATGGAACGTTCGTCGAAAGCTTGCCGAGGGTAGGCCAGACCGTAGTCCACCACCCGGTGTCCCTCCACCTGGAAACGGGGAAGGACGTCCAGGGCCCGGCGGTAGAGCTCCAGAGCCTCCCGCGGAAATTCTTCGTCGGGAGCTGCCAGTCGGGCGGTGGTGAGGGCCCGGAACAGGGTCACGTCCCCCAGATCCTCTTCCACCCAGACTCCGGCCTCCTGGTCCTCGGCATAGATCTCGGGGACGGGAAGTCCGATGCTCCGGAAAGAGCGGGCAAAGGACAGAAAGGCCCGATTTTCGTGGTGATCGGGCCCGATGGCCCCCACGGCGGTGCGGCCTCCGGGAGCGACCATGCGGAAGTACTGCCGGGTCGAGC
>JAUQOX010000352.1 GCA_030550695.1 Gemmatimonadota bacterium
AGCCGTCAGGGGGGGCGAGTCCGGCTTTCAGGAGCCTTCCAGGGCTCGACGGGCCGCGGCCAGGGTGGGGCCGACATAGGAGGCACCGAACAGATTCACGTGGACCAGGAGGTAGTAGAGTTGGTAAAGGTCCCGTCGGAAGGCGAAGTATTCGGGGGGTAGGGGTCGGACGCTCTCGTATCCCTCCCGGAACCCCCGGGGGAATCCCCCGAAGAGTTCCATCATGGCCAGGTCCACCTCCCCTACCCCCACGTACACGGCGGGATCGACGAGGACGGGCTCCCCCTCCGAGCCTGCGTAGAAGTTCCCGCTCCAGAGGTCGCCATGGAGGAGGGAGGGCCCCCCGTTATCGGCGCCCCGCATGACGACGTCCAGGCGGTCCAAGAGGTGGTCCAGGACTCGCCCCGACCCGCCCCCCAGAAGTCCGTGCTTTCGGGCCAGCCGGACCTGGGGCTCCAGCCGGAGATCCCTCCAGAATTCCGGCCACGACGCGGTAGGTCGGTTCGTTTGGGGGAGGGAGCCGATGAAGTTGTCCTGGTGCCAACCGAAGAGGGGCCGCGCCTTCTCGTCCGATCCCCGGCCGTTGGCCGAGGGGCCTGTTTGCGGGGCGTCAGCCAAGGGGGGGGAGGTGGGGTCGGGGGCCCGCCCGTGCAGCTCCGCCAAGGCTTCCCCGAACCGGTGTCCGAAGGAAGCCGGGGCGGGACCCCCGGGGGCGAACTCCATGAGAAGCCAAGCCGGATCTTCCGGCCGTCCTGCCCCCCCTACCCCCACCACCGCCGGAACCCGGAGTGATGAGCCCTCGGCTCCCCACCGGAGGGCCCGGAGTCCGTCCGCCTCGGCGGGAAACATGTCCGGGGAACAGGAGGAATTCCATTTCAGGAAGAAAACCCCCGCCTCCACCGTCTCGACGCGGAAGCAGACGTTGATGCACCCACCCCCGGCGGGGTGGAGGGCCCGAAGGGTGATCGGCCTTCCTGTCCACCCCTCCAGGTGCTCGCGGATCTTTGTCCAAAGGGTAGAGGGTAGACTCATGGATCTGCCGACAGGTCCGTGTTCTGCAAGAAGTCCAGGAACCCCCGGCAGGCGCGTTCCAGCATGTCGAATACGTTTTCGAACCCCTGGGGTCCGCCGTAATAGGGGTCTGGGACCTCCGCGGTGGCCCCCCCCTGGGGGTCGAACTCCCTCAAGAGGTGAAGCCGGGCCTTCCCTCCCACGGCTTCCTGGAGCCTTCGAAGGTAGGCCATGTGTTCGCGGTCCATAGCCAGGATGTAGTCGAAGCGGCGAAGATCGTCCGGCTGCACTTGTCGGGCATGTCCCCCGAGGACCACGCCACGGCGGGCTGCGGTGCGGACGGACCGCGGGTCGGGAGACTCCCCCACATGCCAGTCGTCCGTTCCGGCGGAGTCCACCCGGAACCGGTCGGAGAGCCCCCGGCTGTCCAACAGGTGCCGGAGGATCCCTTCGGCCATGGGGGACCGACAGATGTTGCCCGTACAGACGAAAAGGACCGAGATCTCTTGAGCCATCGTGCTTTGCGCTTTAGGGTTGGAGGCCCGGTTCCGGCGGCGGGGACGGCCTCGGCTCCCCGTTGCGGCAGACAAGTAAACCGAAGGGCCCTTCCGGGTCCATATCCCTGGGGAGGGGAGCTCCATGATCCTGAAACGGTACGGCAACACCTATCACTCGGTGGAACCCAACTTCGACGCCCGCGCCCTCACGGAAATCGGATTCCGCCGGAACCGGGCTTTTTCCATCCCGGCCGAGGAGTTCCGGGAAAGGTACGAAAAGCTGCGGGAAGAAACCGTCGCTGCCCAGGCCGAAGGGGAAATCCACGATGCCGTGGAACAGGAACTTCTCCGCAGGCTGGAAGAGGGGGTGGCGGCCCTTCGGCAGGGGCTGCAGGAAGGAGAAGTCCTCGTGGTGGAGAGCTTGGAGGGCGATGATTACCCCAAAACCCGGGACCGGAAACAAAGCGTGGTGGTGGAAGGGCAGAACCGCTTCTATTTCTACTGGTGGGTGGAGCCTCCCCTTCGGTTGGGTGTCTACCGGGAGAAGCGCTGAGGGGGCAAGGGAGAGTCTGAGTCGGCCCGGATAGGGGCCCGTCGAGACCTTGGGCAGCGAGGCCGCCCGGGAAAGGAGCAGGAAGCATGGTGAGGCTTGCCGATATTCATGCTGCCCGAGGTCGAATCCGCTCAGGCATTGTGCAGACCCCTTGCAAGCCCTCCCAGGCGTTCGAAGGGGAGATCCCCTGCAGGCTGTTCTGGAAGTTCGAGAACCTGCAGCGGACCGGTTCCTTCAAGGACCGGGGAGCCTTGAACCGCCTGCTCCTGCTTTCGCCCGAGGAGAGGGCCCGAGGCGTAGTGACGGCCAGCGCCGGTAACCACGCCCAAGCTCTGGCCTACCACTGCGGCCGTTTGGGGATCTCGGCCACGGTGGTCATGCCCGAGTTTACTCCCCTTGTCAAGGTTCAGAATACCCGCAGGTTCGGC
>JAUQOX010000353.1 GCA_030550695.1 Gemmatimonadota bacterium
GATCCCGAAAAGATCCTTCCCCACAAGTCCCCGCAAGGAAGTGACCGAGGTTTCGAAGAGCATTTCCGCCGGGTCTGTTCCGTCCACGTTGCCCAGCTTGCCCCGGGAAAGCCCCCGGCGGGCCAGGGACACGGAAACCCCCGGCACATCGAACGACTCCCTCAGGATCCCCACGCGCCCGGCCACCCCCCAACCCCCCAGCGGGCCGTCGAAGCCTTCAGCCGCAGGCGGGTAGAGCTGGTGGTAGGAACCGGTGAAATCCATCGCCAGGATTCCTCCCACGGTGGGGAAAAGGGAAAACCCCCGAAAGACTTCGACGGTCCCGGACGCCTGAGCCACGGGAACCAAAATGCCCCTTTCCTCGCCCGTCACGAGATAGCCGTCCAGAACGGCCGGGATCCGGGTCCAAGCCCCCCCTACCCTGCCGGCCAGGGACAGCCTGGGCATGCGCTGCAACCGGTAGCCCAGGGTGCTGGCCGAGCCGGGAACCTCCGTGCCCAGGGCGGCCGCCCCTCCCAGGAGCCCCCGCACCCCCTCCAGGGCCAGGGCTACCTGGCGACAGCGGGGCTCGCCGCCCCCCAAGCCCCGAGAGCACGACGAGACCAGGCTCTCCAGACCCTGAGCGGCCCCTGCGGCCGGGAGACCGATCCTTGCGAGCCCCACCCCCACGACCACCAGGGCCAACCTCACCCACCCCCCCCTGGTTTTCCCCCCTCTCATACCCATACCACCCCTTCTCCCCCCTCCACCACCTCCCCTAGGATCCAGGCCTGTTCCCCACACGCCCGAAGCCGCCCCACCACCGTCTCCGCCTCCCCGGCATCCACGATGGCGATCATACCCACCCCCATGTTGAACACCCGGAACATCTCTTCTTCCTCCACCCCCCCCTCTGCTTGCAGCCGACGGAACAGGGGCGGCACTTCCCAGCTGGAGCGGATCAGCCGAGCGGTCGTCCCCGGCCCGAGGGAGCGGGGAAGGTTGCCTTCGATCCCACCACCCGTGATGTGGGCGAGGGCATGGATCCTCCCTTCCCTGATCAGGGGCCCCAGGGAGGCCAGGTAACTCTTGTGGACCGTCAAAAGCAGATCGGCCACCGGCATCCCCAGCCCGGGAAAGGGATCCCAAGGTCCGAGTCCCATGGCCTCGAACACGATCTTCCGCGCCAGGGTGTACCCGTTTGTATGAAGGCCCGACGAGGCCAGCCCCACCAGCCGGTCTCCCGGCCGCACCCGGCTCCCGTCCAGCATCTCCTCCCTTTCCACCACCCCCACGATGAACCCCGCCAGGTCGTATTCCCCGGGAGCGTAGAAATCAGGCATTTGGGCCGTCTCCCCCCCCAAGAGGGCGCAGCCGTTTTCCAGGCACCCTTCCACCACCCCTCCCACCACCGCCTCCACCACCCCTTCCTCGAGTCGCCCCACCGCCAGATAGTCCAGAAAAAACAGGGGTGTTGCCCCCTGCACAAGGATGTCGTTCACACAGTGGTTCACGAGATCCCGACCCACCGTGTGGTGGCGGCCGGAGACGAAGGCCACCTTGAGTTTGGTGCCGACCCCGTCGGCGCTGGCCACCAGCACCGGATCCCGCCATCGGCCGCCCAGAGCGTACAGACCGCCGAAACCTCCCAGCTCGGAGAGGGTGTAGCGGTCCCGGGTCCGGGCCACGAGTTCCTTGAGACCGGCCTTGGCCCGCTCACCGGCTTCCAGGTCCACTCCCGCTGCCCGGTAGGTCCACCCGCTCCTAGGCTCCATGCTCCACCTCTTCGGCCCGTTCCATGCGCTCCGGCGCCGTGAGCCCCAGGATCCTCAGGCCGTTCCGAAGGACGATCTGGATCCCGCGGGCCAGCGCGAGGCGGGCTTCCCGGAGCTCCGGCTCCCCCGTCAAGACCGCCAACTGGGGGTTGCGGGCGGGATTGCCCGCGTGGTACCAGGCGTTCACCGCCCCCGCCACCTGCTCCAGGTAGTCGCAAATCAGATGGGGAGCCCGAAGCTCGGCAGCCTTTCGGACCACCTGAGGAAACTCCCCTAGGCGTTTCAGAAGATCCCGCTCCAGGGGATGCTCCAGGAGGGAGAGGGCGGAGCCCTCGGGGCGGATCCGTCCGGGGTCCAGCTGGCCCTTGCGAAAGATGGAGCACATTCGAGCGTGGGCGTACTGGATTTTGAAGACGGGGTTCTTTTCGGACTGGTCCAGGGCCGCATCCAGATCGAACACCAGATGGGCCTCGGGCTTCCGCATCAAGAAGAAATAGCGGGCCACATCCACCCCCACTTCCGCCACCAGTTCCCGCAAGGTGACATAACTGCCCGCCCTTTTGGAGAACTTCACCTCTTTGCCTTCGCGCTGCACCGTCACCATCTGGTGAAGGACGTATTCCGGGTAGCCTTGCGGAAGCCCCAGGGCCTGAAGCCCCGCCCTTACCCGGGTCACCGTGCTGTGGTGATCCGC
>JAUQOX010000075.1 GCA_030550695.1 Gemmatimonadota bacterium
CCACCCGCCAGGGGCACCCCATGGTAGGGGGAATGGCCGCCCCTATCGTCCGCCATCCCCCAACCCTCGAAGCCCGACGGTACCCGTGAAGATCCACGGGCGGAGCCCCAGGAACAGGTTACCCCACCGCGCCTGGAAAGTGTAGACCTCGACCCGATAGAAACCCGGCAAAGGGACCTCCCAACCCAGCTCCGGCCCCACCACCCAGGCCAGTTCCTTTCCGTTCCGCACAATCCGATACACCACCGCCGACCCCGGCGCCTCCACGAAACCTGCCCGCAGGATGGGGCGTCCCCAGGCAGGGCGGTCTTCTCCCGGCCAGGCCCAGGGAACCCCCTCCACCATCGCCGCGAATCGGAAGGCCCTGGCCCGCCGGCTCCTCCCCACGGACAGGAATACGGCGCCGTTGCGGAGACCCTCGGCCAAGACGTCCCGCGCTAGGGACGCATCGCCCCGGGGGAGAGGTTCCGTGAGGCTCACATGAGCCACCAGGGTCTTGAAAAACGGACCGTAAGGGGGAAAAAGGAGGGGGCCCAAACGCACCTTGGGGTGGGTGTTGAGGCCCGCCGTGGCCGTGAGGGGACCGGCCAGGCGAAGGGAGTCGTAGGCCCGGACGGCCGGGGTGTCGAAGCCCTCCCGCATCAGGTGGAGGAGAGCCCGATCCCCCATGCCGATGCCGAACCCGGCGGCCAGGGTGAGGAGATGGTAGGGCCCCCAGATGCTTCGGACCCGCCTACGGGCTGCCTCGGAAAGGTCGAGGACTTCCCACCCATGCAGGCCGAACACCGAGGGGTGGATCCAGAATTCGCTCCTGCGGGGGCCCCGGCCGTGAACCACGAGGGCCGTGGCCCCCTCCCTCTCCAGCATCTCCACAAAGGAGGCGTACGACCCCTCCCAACGTTGGAAGGTGGTGTCCACCCCCATGGCCAGGACCTTGCCGGCCCCAGGGGCCCGGAGTTCGAGTCCCCCCTCCACGAGGACGCCTTCCAACCACCGGGGCTCCCAGAAACTCCAACCGGGTCTGCGGTCGTCTCGGGGATGATCCCCCACCACCACGAAATCCAGACCGGCCTCCGCAGCAGCCTTGGCCACTTCCTCGGGGGTGCCCAGGGCGTCGTGGGAACGCTCGGTGTGAACGGAAAACACCCCGGAGACCAGAGAGGCACCCGGCAAGGGAGGGAGAGGAGACGATACGAAACCCTCCTCCAACGGCCCCACCCGGGCCACCCAAGTGGTGAGGTAACCGGCCAGGAAGTAGAGGGCCGCTGCCCCCCCCAAGAGCCAGCCCCACCGACCAGGGTGGGGGGAGGGAGAGGCACCCTCGGGGTCCGGCCCCTGCCCTGGCCGAGCGGCCCGGCCCCGCTCCTCCAGACACCGCCGGAGAAAATCCACCGTCCGCCGGGTGGCCCCTTGCCGGCTCCGTACCACCGCCCTCCCCCTTTCCCCCATGGCCTTGCGTTCAGCGGGGTCCGCCAGAAGGGCCTTGACGGCCGCCCACGGGTCGGAGGTGATCCGGATCCCCCCGGCCTGCCGAAGGGCCGTCACCACGTCGGCAAAGTTTTCGAAGTGGGGCCCCATGACCGTGGCTTTTCCCAACGCCACCGGCTCGATGGGATCGGACCCCCCAAGGGGAACGAAGCTCCGTCCCACCACCGCCACATCGGCAAGGGCGTAGGCCTTGCCGAGCTCCCCCATGCTGTCCAACAGGAACACTTCTGCGCCGGGCGCGCCGGGCCCTTGGGAGCGGCGGACCATTCCCGGCGCCAGGCGGGCCACCTCCTCGAAACGCTCCGGCTTGCGGGGCACCAGGAGGAGTTGGACCCCGGCCGGTCTGCCCTCCAGGAGCAGCTTCTCCTCCCCCGGACCCGTGGAGCCCGCCACCACCAAGGGGCGGGCGGGGTCGATGCCCAGGGCCTCCCCCAACTCCCCGGCCCCCGGGACCTCGTCGGCGAGGCGGGCCGTATCCCATTTCATGGTGTCGGTCACGACCACCCGGTCCGGCGGCACCCCAAGCTCCCGGAAGCGCCGGGCATACTCCTCGGTTTGGGCGGCCACGCCCCACAGACCCCGGAACATGGGCCTGATGAGGGGACGGATCCAACGGTAGCGGCGGAAGCTCCCCCGGCTGAGGCGCCCGTTGAGGACCACGAGGGGAATGCCCCGCTCGCGGCACTCCCGAGCCAGGTTGGGCCAGACCTCCAGCTCCATGAGGGCCACGGCGTCGGGGCGGATGGCGTCCAGGAAACGCCGAACGGCACCCGAAAGGTCGAAGGGGAAACGAACCACCGGGAACTGGGCGCCATAGAGTTCACAGGCCCTTGCAAACCCGGTGTTCGTGGTGGCGCTCACCACCAACCGGACCGACGGTCCTTCCGGCCCTTGCAGGGCCTCCACCAGTTTCCGGGTGGCGTTGATTTCCCCCACACTCACCCCGTGGAGCAGAACGGTCGGGCGGGGGTCAGGGGGAAGGGGAGGGATCCGCCCCAGTCGTCCCTTCCAATCCGTGCGCCACTTCCCCGACCGGAGGAAACCCGGCAGGAGAAATGGCCCGGAGAGCAGGGCCCCCAACAGGTACAACCCATCGTAAAGCCGTCTCATGACCCCAGACCATCCCAATGCGTTGGGCCCGGCCCCTCTGCAGGGTCGCCGGTGCCTTCGTCGTCGTGCGACCCCTCGGCCCCCGGAGGGGCCGCGGCCTGGCCCGCGGGACCCTTTCCCGCCACCTTTCCACTCTCCGCCGGCCGCGAGGCGGTCCTCCGCGTTCCCCTCGTCGGCTCAGGAGGCGAAGCCACCTCGACCGGACCCGAAAACAGAATAGAATAGCGGCTCCTTTCCCGAAACCGAACCACCATCCCATGAATTCTCCCCACTCCAGCCACCGTTCCCCTCGGGGGAGGCCCATGCCCCCCTCGCCCCGCCACATCCTCCTGGTTCGGCTGAGCGCCCGGGGCGACGTGGTGTTTGCCTCGCCCCTGGTCCGAGCTTTGCGCAGAACCTACCCCGAGGCCCGCCTCACGTGGATTGCCGAGTCTCATACGGTGGACCTTATCCGCCACCATCCGGAGCTGGACGAGGTTCTGGTCTGGGACCGGGGGGGATGGAAAAAGTTGTTGAGAAAAGGAAGGATTCTGGCGTTGGCCCGGGAAATCGCCGTTTTCGTCCGCACCCTCCGGGCCCGCCGTTTCGATGTGGCCTTGGATCTCCAGGGCCTCATCAGGAGCGGTCTGGTGGCCTATCTGTCGGGGGCGCCCGTCCGTATCGGGCTGGGCTCGAAGGAAGGCAGCGGCATCCTCATGACCCACGTCCTCCCCCGTGACCGGGGCGACCTCAGGCTGATCAGCTCGGAATACCGTTTTCTGGCGGAAGAACTGGGGTTGGACGTGGGGGATTTCGCCCTCGAGGTGCCCCTCGGCGAGGACGATCGGGGGTGGGCCGAGCGCCGGATTCGGGAACTCGGATTGGACCAAGGGTTCCTGGCCGCGGTGCCCTTCACCACCCGCCCCCAGAAGCACTGGTTCGAAGACCGGTGGGCGGAACTCTTGGACCGCGCCTCCCAGGACCTTGGCCTCAGGCCCCTCGTCCTGGGCGGACCGGGGGACGTCCGTGCCATGGAGCGCATCCGGCTCCACTGCCGAACCGTTCCCTTGGACCTGGTGGGGAAGACCTCCCTTGCTCAAGCCGCAGCCGTGATCGAACGGGCCTCCTTGGTGGTGGGCGTGGACACCGGCCTTACCCACGTGGCCGTCGCTCTGAGGCGCCCCACCGTGACCCTGTTCGGTTCCAATATTCCCTACACCGACCCTTTGGTGCCGCAGGCCAGGGTGTTGGTCCACTGGTTGCCTTGCTCGCCGTGCAAAGGAAATCCTACCTGCGGTGGGGAGTTTACCTGCATGCGCCGGATCACGGTGGACGAGGTTGTCCTGGCCGCCCGGGAAGTCCTGGAACGTCAGGCACACCCCGACCCAGGGGTCTCCGAGTCCCGGGCGCATCCTGCCGGGGGAGGCGTTTGAAAATCGTCCATCTGGAAACGGGCAGGCACCTGTACGGTGGGGCTTTACAGGTGCTCCTCTTGATCGAAGGCCTCCGTGTCCGGGGGGTGGACGGCCTTCTCGTGGTGCCGCCCGGGAGCGGCCCGGCACGGGCGGCGGAAGAAGCCGGCCTGAAGATCCGGCCTGTCCCCATAAGGGGCGAGGCGGATCTCCTTTTCGGGCTCCGGTTCCTCCGAATCCTCCGGGAGGAGCGGCCCGACCTGGTGCATCTGCACTCCCGCAGAGGGGCGGACACCCTGGGCGGGCTGGCCGCATGGTGGTCCGGCATCCCCGCTGTTCTTTCCCGGCGTGTGGACAACCCGGAGCCCGCTTGGCTGGCGGGGATCAAGTACCGTCTCTTCGCAAGAGTGGTGGCGATTTCCGGCGCCATCCGGACGGTCCTGGCAGAACGCGGCGTTCCTGCAGACAAGATTCGGGTGGTTCACAGCGCTCTGGATCCCCTCCCCTGGGAGGGTCCCTGCCGGCGGGAGAAGTTTCGGGCGGCCTTCGGGATCCCTCCCAACGTACCCGTGGTGGGAATGGCGGCCCAGTTCATCCCCCGTAAGGGGCACGACGTGCTCTTGCGCGCCCTTCCTGCCGTCTTTGCCCGGCACCCGGACACCCGCGTCCTCCTCTTCGGACAGGGCCCCCTGCAAGATCGGGTGGCGGAACGGATCCGCCAGGCAGGATGGCAGGACCAGGTCCTCCTCCCCGGATACCGGGACGATCTGCCGGAATCGCTCCCCTGCCTCGACGTCCTGGTCCACCCCGCCACCCGGGAGGGCCTGGGGATCATCCTCCTCCAGGCCGCAGCTGCAAGGGTTCCCGTGGTGGCTACCGCGGTGGGAGGAATCCCCGAGGTCGTGGAGCATGGGGAGACGGGATTCCTGATCCCACCCGGAGACTTCCAGGCCCTGGCGGAACGGACGGTGTTCCTGTTGGACCACCCCGAAGAGGCTCGCCGCCTGGGGGAGCGGGCTCGGCGGCGGGTGGAGAGCGAGTTTTCCGTGGACAGGATGGTGGAAGGAAACCTGGCCGTCTATCGGGAAGTCCTCGGCCAAGAGAACCAAGGAGCCCGGAGGAGGACCGCCCGATGAGCCGGGTCCTCTTGGGCGTGGACCGCCTGGCGGCGGAGGTGCCCCGTTTCCTTCCGGCTTCCGTCCGCCGGGTCGGTTACGTCACCAGCGATGGGGCCCCCATGGGGGGAGCGGATGTGCCGAGACCGCGGGCACGGGTGGCTCTCCTGGAGGCAGGGGTTCCTCTGGTTCGTCTTTTTTCGCCGGAACACGGCCTCGAGGCCGTCGGATCGGACGGACAACCTCAGCCGGACGGCATGGACCTTGTCACGGGCCTTCCGGTGTGGAGCCTCTACGGACCTCGGCTCTCACCCCCGCCGGACGCGCTGGCAGGACTGGACGCCTTGCTCTTCGACCTACAGGACGTGGGAGCCCGTTTCTACACCTTTCTTTGGACCCTCTCCTACGTCATGGAAGCCTGCGCCAAGGCAGGAATCCCCCTTTGGGTTCTGGACCGGCCGAACCCCGGCGGCGGCGATCCCTCCCGGGTGGAAGGCCCCCTCCCCGACCCTGGGGCGCCCCCTTCCTTTTTGTGCCGCTGGCCGATTCCGGTGCGCCACGGGCTGACCCTTGGAGAACTGGCCCTCCTCCTGCGCCGAGAAATGGGCCTGGACCTGGACCTCCACGTGGTGGCGATGTCCGGATGGCGGCGCGACATGTTCTGGCCGGAAACCGGCATCTCCTTCCATCCTCCGTCCCCCGGGATTCCCTGCTGGGAGGCGGCCCTCCTCTACCCAGGCCTGGCCCTTTTCGAGGCCACGAACGTTTCCGTGGGCCGGGGTACGCCTTGGGCTTTCCAATGGGTCGGGGCTCCGTGGTTGGATCCGGTGGCGGTGGCAAGGGACCTGGAAGAGTCCCCCCTGAGCGGGGTGGAAGCGTCCCCCTCGGAACTGCTGGTCCCGAACCCCATCGCCGGCGCCTCTGCGGGCACGCCCTGCCCCGGCGTCCGATTCCGGGTGTCGGATCCCAAGGCGGTGCGGCCCGTGGCCATGGGCCTTCGGCTCTTAGCCCTGGTGGCTTCCCGCTTTCCCGGGCGTTTCGGCTGGCGCGCCTACCCCACAGCCGCCAACCCCACAGGGCAGGACCACCTGTTCCTCCTCCTGCTCTCCCGGAGCCTGGTGCAGAGGCTGGAAGGCTCGCCCCGCCCATGGACGGCCGCCGAGCTCCGCGACGCCGTCCAAGCCCCCGGGTGGTGGGAGCGAGCGGCCCCGATCCTTCTCTACGCCGACTGAGTTCAACGCCGGCGGGGGCGGAGGCCAGCCGGCCGGGATCGGCCCGGACCTCGGACTTCAGGCCGGCCTCCCCCGGTCGGGAAGGCCCTCCGGGGGGCGGTGGCGTGCCTCCCAAGGGGGAAAGCGCCATATTACGGGAGTCCCGAGCCCGTTCCCGGGGGGATTGAAGTTCCTGATCCGGGCCAGGCCTTCCGACAGCCCGTTGCCCACAAGGGGAGCCGGAGGGGCAGGGAGCCTGGTCCGCCAAGGCGCCAACGTTCAGCGGCGAGGGGGGACGTATGGAACCCTCGGCGAGCCCTACGCCGGCCCAAGCAATTCTGGAAGCTTGGCGAGACCTGGAAACCGCCCTGAGGAACCTCTTACCAGCTTGTTCCTTGGCGCCCCCGAACCAGCCCGGTGAACTGCTGGCGGCCTTGCGCGTTCTGGGGATCCTGGGGCCGGAAGAGGAGGTGGAGGTCCAGGAGCTGCGCCGGGAAAGGAACCAGGTGGCCCACAGCCCCCAGGAGCCCTCCCTTCAACACGTGCACCGGTACCGGCAGCGCGTGGAGGCGCTCTTGGACCGATTCCTGACCGTCCCGAGACCGCCGGTCGGAACTTCAGATCAGACCTGTCGCTGACTCGGCTTCGATCCGTCCATGGCTACTCCCCCCCTCCTCGAGGCCCTGTTGGGCCTCGCGTTGCTTCTGGCCGGTGGGGACATCCTCGTCCGGGGAGCTTCCCGCCTCTCCACCGCCCTGGGAATCCCGCCGTTGGTGGTAGGGCTTTCGGTGGTGGCCTACGGGACCAGCGCCCCCGAGCTGGCAGTCAGCCTGAAGGCTTCCCTGGCGGGAAACGCCGGGGTGGCTTTGGGAAACGTGGTGGGGAGCAACGTCTTCAACGTCCTCTTCATCCTTGGCCTTTCGGCCTTGGCCGCTCCCCTCGTCATCCGACGGCAGCTCATCCGTCTGGACGTGCCCGTGATGGTGGGAGCCAGCGCGGCCACGCTGGTCTTGGCCCTGGACGGCTCCCTCTCACGGGTGGAAAGCCTGGGCCTCTTCAGTCTTGGTTTGGCCTACACCGCCTATCTGGGATGGCTCGGCCTACGGGTGGCCCCCGAAGGCAGGATCCCCCAGGAACCAGGAAGCCCCTCCCGGTTGGGAGGCCCCGCCCAGCGGCTCCTCGACGGCGTGCTGATCCTGGTGGGGTTGGGGGCCTTGGTTCTGGGAGCCCGCCTCACGGTGGCGGGGTCGGTGGAGCTGGCCAGGGGCATGGGGGTGAGCGAGCTGGTCATCGGCCTCACCTTGGTGGCCGCGGGAACCTCCCTCCCCGAAGTGGTCACGTCGGTCTTGGCCGCCCTCAAGGGCGAGAGGGACCTCGCCGTGGGGAACGTGGTGGGGAGCAACATCTTCAACCTCTGTTTCGTGCTGGGTGCCGCTGGCGGCTTGACTCCAGGTGGGATTCCCGTTCCGCCGGGAGCCCTCACCTTCGATCTCCCGGTGATGCTGGGGGTAGCGGTAGCCTGTTTCCCCTTCTTCCTCACCGGAAGAGTGGTGCACCGCTGGGAAGGCGCGGTTTTCCTCCTCTACTATGGCCTCTACCTGCTCCTCCTCTTCCTGGATGCCTCGGGCCACGACAGCCACGAGCTGGTGCTCCAGGCCGTGCTGCTCGTCGTGCTTCCCCTGACCGCCATCGTGGTCCCCCTGGGATGGTGGTGGGAGGCCAAAGCTCGATTGGCCCGAAGATCCCCTCGACATCGGGCCTGAACCCTGGGAGGTGCCATGACCTTCTCCGCGCTGGATGCCCTGGTCTTCCTGTCGTATTTCGGGGTGGTGGCGCTGGTGGCGATGGTGGCCTCCCGCAAGGAACGGGTGGCAGCCGACTACTTCCTGGCGGGCCGCAACCTGCGCTGGTGGCTCATCGGCATCAGCCTCATCGCCAGCAACATCTCCACGGAGCACTTCGTGGGAATGGCGGGGTCCGGAGTGGACTTCGGGCTGGCCATTGCGTCGTACGAGTGGATGGCTGCCGTGACCCTGCTCATCGTGGGGCGGTGGTTCTTGCCACGATTCCTGGCCATGGGCATTACCACCATGCCGGAGTTCCTCGAGCGACGGTTCGACGTGCGTGCCCGGAGCTTCCTGGCGATATACATGCTCCTGGCCTATGTGTTCGTAGCCATGGCCACCGTGCTCTATTCCGGGGGGCTGGCCTTGCAGACGATCTTCGGTCTTCCCCTGTGGTCGGGTATCGCCATCCTGGCCGTGTTCGCCGGTGCGTACACGGCCTACGGCGGACTCAAGGCCGTGGTGTGGACCGACCTCATCCAAGGCATCCTCCTGTTGACGGGGGGCGTGGTGGTGACCTTCTTGGGCCTGCGGGCCATCGGGGGATGGGAAGCTCTCGTGGACCGTGCAGGCGAGAAACTCCATACGGTTCTCCCCCTCGATCACCCCGAGCTGCCCTGGTTCGCCATCTTTTTCGGCGGTCTTTGGGTGGCCAACCTCTTTTACTGGGGGTGCAACCAGTTCATCACCCAGCGGACCTTGGCCGCCCGCGACGTCCGCCAGGGGCAGTACGGCGTGGTCTTCGCCGCCTACCTCAAGCTCCTCATTCCCTTTATCGTGGTCATTCCGGGAATCGTGGCTTACATCCTCTACGGAGACGAGCTGTCCCGGTCCGATCAGGCCTATCCCATGCTTCTGGCCAGACTTCTGCCGCAGGGGCTCACCGGTCTCATGTTTGCGGCCCTCCTGGCCGCTATCATGTCGTCCTTGGACTCCATGCTGAACTCGACGGCCACCATCTTCACGGTGGATCTGTACCAGCGGCATTTGCACCCCAGGGCATCGGAGGCGCACCTCATCCTGGTGGGCAGGATAAGTACGGTTCTTTTCCTGCTGGTGGCTGCTGCCTGGGCTCCCTTCCTCCTGCGGTTCGAGCGAGTGTTTTCTTACATTCAAGAGTTTTGGGGGCTGGTCACCCCCGGAGTGGCGGTGGTGTTCCTTGGGGGGCTTTTCAGTCCGCGGTTTTCCGCCGATGCGGCGGCGTGGGTCATGGGCCTGACACTTCCGGTGACTCTGACCTTGAAGATGGTCATGGCTGGCGAAGCCTTCCTGAACCAGATGTGGGTGGCGGCACTCCTTCTCTTGGGGATCTTCCTCTGGATCTCCGCCCTGCGCCCCCCCTCGCCGGAGCAGCTGAAGGCCTCCAACATCGAAAACACCCGAAAGGTCGAGCCGAACAGGCTCTTCGATTTTCTGGCCCTCGGGGTGTTGGCCGCCACCGCCATCCTCTACTGGGTCTTCTTCTGAACACTGGCGTTCCTCTCCCTGCTCTCGAGTAGCAGAAGTACCTTCGGAAGGGTCGTTACCTACTATGTCGCTCCTTACCCGCGCCATTCAGATTCCCCGCTACGGCCCACCTGAAGTCCTCGTGGAGCGCGAGGTGCCTCTACCCGAACCCGGCCCCGGGCAGGTGCACCTTTCCGTAAAGGCCGTAGGGGTCAACTTCGCGGATCTGGCCCAGCGCATGGGGCTTTACGGAGCCGTCCCTCCTCGGCCCTACACGCCGGGCTTCGAGGCGAGCGGTGTCGTGGAACGGGTCGGGCCGGGCGTGAAGGGATGGAAGGAGGGAGACCCGGCGGTAGCCCTTCTCCGTTTCGGGGGCTATGCGCAGGACGTCGTGGTTCCGGACAGTCAGCTCTTCCCGTATCCCGCCTCTCTCACAGCGCAGGAGGCCGCCGCCGTTCCCGTGGTGTTCCTCACAGCCTGGGTCTGCCTTTTCGAGACCGGCCCTGTCCGTCCGGGAGAAACGGTGCTGGTCTTGGGCGCCGCCGGAGGGGTCGGGACGGCTGCCGTACAACTCTCCCGCGCCCACGGCCTTCGCGTATTCGGAACGGCCGGGACCCCGACCAAACGGGAGTTCGTGGTCCAAGCGCTGGGAGCGGAGGCCTGTTTCGACTCCCGCCGAGAGTGGGAGGCTCCTTTACGGAAGGCCTTGGGCCCTCTGGGCGGTCTGGACATTGCCTTGGACCCGGTGGGAGGTTCCGCTACCCGAGCCTGCCTGCGCCTCCTGAACCCTCTCGGGAGGGTGGTCTTCTATGGACTCAGCCAGGCGATGCCGGGGCTAAACCGCAAATGGCTACAGGCAGCCCTCGCCTGGCTCCGCACGCCCCGCATCCACCCCCTCGACCTTGTGGTGCCGAACCGCGGGATCTTCGGGGTACACCTCCTCCACCTGGGAAAGAAGGAGTCGGTGCTGAGGGCTGCCCTTTCCGAGATCTTCCAGGGGATGGCCGAAGGCCGCTGGCGACCGATCCTGGACCGAACCTTTCCCCTGAGTCGCGACGGGGCTGTAGCCGCCCATCATCACCTCCACGCGCGAGGGAACCTCGGGAAAGTGGTATTGGTGGCGGACTAGGGCAGCTCCAGGCTCGTCAACCCGCTGCCGGCTCTCCCCCTCTCCCAAGGGACCTGGGCTCAGCGCCAGGCCGCCTGGATGTACACGGTAAGGTAGGTTCTTTGGTTTTGATGGACGCGGACGTATTCGTCGACGAGTTTTCCCGTGGCGTCGTATTTTTTGATGTCTGCTTTGACCTGCCAGGCGGCGTCGTAGGTGAAGGACTGGTTGTAGGTCGTAAACATAAACGAGAAGGAACGGGAAAACCCCCCTCCGCTCTGTTCGTAGCTCAGGTCTCGGGCTCTTACCTCGTCCCAGGGAACCACGTAGTAGGAGTATTCCCATCTGGTTCCGGAGGAATCGGATATGACCCTCGAGGTAGGCGCCAAAGCTACCTGAGCCTGCAACGACACCGTGACAGGAGTGCGAATGTCCGTCTCGAAGCTGTGGTGTTCGATACCGGCATCATAGAGCTTTCTCTCGAGCCCCTGGCCTTGCACCGTCAAAGTGCCTGTGACGGTCACCTTGACCCCGTCAACAGCTTCTCCGTCGTTGACCCTTACCACAGGATAGGTGAGGGTCACCAGCCTGGAGAGGGTGAAGTCCTTCGAATTGGAAGCGACTTCTCCCCGCTTCAGCACCACCGGCCCCGACTCCGTCCCCGCCGGCACCCTGACCTTCACCTCGTCGTCCCTCCACGAAACCACCTCCTTCGCCGCCACCCCCTTGAACGTCACCTCATTGTTGTACGGCCTGGTGCCGAAACCCCTCCCCTTCAACGCCACCACATCCCCCACAGCCGCCACAGAAGGCACCAGCTCCGTAAGCTCAGGCCTCACCCCCCCAATCCGGAACCGAATGCTCTGCCGATCCGTCACGTTCCCCCCC
>JAUQOX010000354.1 GCA_030550695.1 Gemmatimonadota bacterium
CCACCCCAGGGCATCCCTCCCCATCCCCCCAACTGTCCCCATCTCACCATCGGACCCTCCTCCCCCCCCCAAATCCCCGTCATCGGCCCTCCCGCCGATGCCGCCACCAGCCGGGGCCGATGGAGGAGGGTCCGCAAGGGAAACCTCTGCGACGGCCCCATCACCACCACCTCGATCCCGAACAGGTCCTGCTCGTCCTCCATCAGCACCACCTCCGCCTCCCAGGAAAAAGCCCCGAAGGGCTCCGGAAAGGTTCCCCGAAGAAGCGAGTCCGGAGGGTCGGAAAGCGTCTCGTAGTTCAGCACCCGGAGGGCCGCAACGCGGTCCTCCGCCAAGGCTTGCGCCGCGAGGAGCTCCCGGGCCTGGGCGGCCACCCGCATCTGCTGGGCCCGGACCTGGAGGAGGGCGATGGCGGCCACCCCCAGGATCGCCAGGGCCACCACGGCCTCCAGGAGCACGAAGCCCTGACACTCCCCCGGGGGCCGGAGCCCGCCCCTTGTGCTTCCTCCGACCTCCGCTTCCGGTTTCATTTCCGCACCCTCACATCCCCCGTCCAAGGGTCCAGGGTCACGACGAGGGTTCCGAAGGGACCCACCACGAGCAGCGTGTCCGCCAGACTGGCCCCGGTGGGCTGGAAGGTGAAACGGGCCCGGGCCCTGGGCACCTCCATGCGGACCCCGGCAGGCAGTTCCAGGGGTTCGCCGGGTTTCAGGGCTTCCAAGGCGGCTTCCCCACCGAGCCACCCCAGGTTCCCCTCCCCGGCCTCCGTACCCCGGAAAAGGGAGGAACGGGACGGGAACGTGTCGGAACTCCCCAGCCGGATGCGGGGGGGGATGTCCAGCCATACCAGCTGGCTCACCGAATCGATGACCACCGTCACCGGCCGCCCGCTGCCGATGGCCGAATCCCTGGCCAGCCGGAACAGGGTTTGGATACGCCTTACGGTCCGGCCCTCCACGTCCTCCTCCCCCAAGGTCAGGAAAGCCGGCACCGCCACGGCCACCGCCAGGGCAAGGATGGTGAGGGCCATGACCAGCTCGAGAAGGGTGATCCCCCCCCGGTCGAGGGGCCGACGGCTTCGGCGAACCTCCCTCGCCCTCATCTCCCCCCCTAGAAGGCCCGGGCGTTCACGCCGTAGATGGCCTGGAGCAGGGCCAGGGCCACCAGCGCCACCACGCCACCGAACCCCACGATCATGGCCGGCTCCACCAGAGCCACCATCCGCTCCAGGGTACGCTCCGTCTTCTTCTCCAGGAGTTCGGCGGCCTTGAGGAGGAAATCCGCAAGCCTCCCCGAGTCTTCCCCCAAGGCCACGAGTTGGGCCAGGACCGGGGGAAAAACCCTTCCCTGGCCGATGGCCCCGTGAAGACTGCTCCCCTCCCTCACCAGGGTGCGGATCCGATCCGTCTCCTCCTGGGCCACAGGATCCGTCATGCAGTCCCGGGCATCCTGGAGGGCCGAGAGGACCGGGGCACCCCCGGCCAGGAGTTCCCCCACCATCCGGGCAAAGCTTGCCCCCAAATGCTCCCTCCTCCAGCCCCCCACCACCGGAAGCTCCACCCACAACCGGGCGGCGAACCTCCGGCCCGTGGCGGTGGTCCCCATCCAGGCCCAAACCACGAGGGCCACCGGGGGGATCGCCGCCAGGGCCCACCAATGCTCCCGGGCGGCCATGGCCGTCCCCACCACGGCCGCCGTCACCGCCGGCAACGCCGCCCCCGAAGAAAGGAGCAGATCGCTGAACCGCGGGAGGACGAAAAGCACCAGAACAAGGATGGCCCCCAGGCCCACCACAGCCAACAGGGCCGGGTAGATGGACATGGACACCAGCCGGGACCTCAGCTCATGTTCCCGTTCCAGGTGCCGCGCCAAGCGTTCGAAAGCGGAATCCAAAGCCCCGCTCTTCTCCCCCGCCCGCACCACCCCTACGTACAGGGAGGAGAAGAGGTCGGGGTGTTCCGACAAGGCCTGGGCCAGTTCCTCCCCCCGCTCCACCCGGGCCTTCACCGCCTCCAAAGCCGGACGGATCGCAGGCGGCGACGCCGCCACCCCGGTAGCCAGGGCCCGGGCCAGGGGCATGCCCGCAGGCAACAGGGCGGCCACGGCCCGGGTAAACTCCAGGACTCCTTGTCTACGCCGGGTCGCCAGACGCCCCAATCCCCCCCCCGGTCCCCGGGCCTCCTCCACCTCCAGGGGCAACAGCCCCCGGCTCTCCAGGTCCCGAACGACCACCTGGGGGCTTGCCCCCGCCAAGGTTCCCCGAGCCTTCCTCCCCAGGGCATCCACCGCCCGATACACGTAGAGGGGCACCGGCCCTACCTCCAGCTCACGATATCGGCGTTCTCCCCCTCCCCCCCCAATTCCCCGTCGGCCCCCAGGGTCAGGAGATCATACCCGTGGGGGTTGACCTCCCCCGGGCACAGGTAGATGTAGGGGCGCCCC
>JAUQOX010000076.1 GCA_030550695.1 Gemmatimonadota bacterium
GGGTCATCTGGGGGTCGGCCGTGATGGAGACCAAGGGCACCTCCTGGAACCAGCTTCCGTCGGGCCCCCCGGGCTCCAGACCCAGGGCGGAGAACTGCTCCACCAGGTAGGCCATGGTCTTCTCCTCCCCCGGGGAGGAGGGAGCGCGGCCCTGGAATTCGTCGGAAGCCAGCACCTGGATATGCCGCACCAGGTCTTCTTCCGTGAGGGTGGCCGCGGCCCGTTCCACCACGTCGTCGGAGACGGAAACGGTGAGATCTCCTTGCCGGGACCTTCCACCTTCACCCGGGGCGCAAGCGAGGGGAAGCAGGAGAAGCAGGGACCCTGCGAGGCGGGCCAAGGGGATTGGGCTGGATCCTAGGGGATTTTTCATGGATCGGCTCCTGTGCGGGGGATGGCGCCCAAGAAGACTTCAAAATAATACCATCGGGCCGGTTGGGGTGGCCTCCGTCCTGGTTCGGGCCGCTCCGCCGGGGGCCTCCTCGCCGACCCGCGTCGGAACTTCGGGGAAGTCCCCCCCGACGTTTCCGGCTGCCCGGACGGGGGATCACGGCGACTCCGCGCCCCCCGCCAGGCTTTCTCGCTCCCCCCGGCCGGCGGCTTGCCGGAAAACACCCGTCAGCCTCTCCGGCGCAGAAGCCAGCAGCCTCCGTACCAGATGGGAATAGGGCAGATGCCCTGCGCTCACGGCGGCAAACCAACGGCAAGGCTGGCGGGTCCGGAAAAGGACGTGGAAGGCCCAAGCCGGAAAACGGTAGAAGAGGTGGGCCAGGAGGCGGGCCCAACGAAGTTCTTCCTGCATCTCGGTTCGGATGAGGTCCCCGTAGGTTTCCAAGGGAGTTCCCCGCTGCAGGAACGCCGCCACGGCCCGGCCGGCCAGGTCTCCCGACCGCAGGGCGTAGTAGATCCCCTCGCCGGTGAGGGGATCCACCAGCCCCCCCGCCTCTCCCGCCAGGACGATCCGCCGGGTATGGAGGCGGCGAAGGTCGCCCCCCATGACCACCGGATGTCCGCGGGTGCGATAGGTCCGACTCTCCTGGAGCCAGGGCACCCGCCGGCAGAATTCCTCGTACCGTTCCTTGATCCCCGGCTGACCCCGCCCGAACACGTATCCGCCCAAGGAGTAATGATGGGCCTTGGGAAAAATCCAGCCGTACCCCCACGGGAAGGCCCGGAAGTGGAAGTACACCTCATCCTGCAAGCGCTGGGAGGGGGGGTGCGCCTCCCCTTCGTAGGCGAACCCCAGAAGCCGGGAGTCGTGGCCGGGTACGGCCCGGGACACCACACCCCTGGCGCCGTCCGCCCCGATGACCGCCTCGGCCAGGAATTCCCCCCGCCGGGTTTCCACCACCACGCCGCCGGCGTGCTCATGGATCCCCAGGACCTTCACCCCCAGGAGGGCCTGCACCCGGGGGTCGGACCCGGCCAGCTCCAGGTGCGCCAGGTCGAAGGCTTCCCGATGCACCATCCATCCCAGGGGATCCGCCGACCGGAGATGGGTCCGTCGTTCTTCGTCCAGGACGAGCCAGGCGCCCCGCACCGTGGTCTCCACGAGATCGCCGAGGGGGCCGTCGAGGTAGGGACGGACCTTGAGGCTCAAGCCGCCGGCGCAGGGCTTCCAACGGGGGAAGGTGGCCTCGTCCACCAAGAGGACCTCGATCCCCTGGCGGGCCAGGACGGAGGCGGCCCGACAGCCGGCGACTCCAGCCCCCACCACGATGACCGGGTAGACCTCCGCTCGTCCCACCCTCGCAGGCCTCCTGGGAAGGGTACCACGGGAAGGGTACCACGATCCTGAACCCCACGGCCGGGGAACTGCTCGGCCCGCCAGGCCCTGCCCGTTTCTTCGGGGGGTGGACCCGGCAGGGCGCAGGTCCCCCCGAGGGAGCCATCGGGGCGGTACCGGGAGGTCCGCACCTGGCCGGGTCGTGGCGGGTCGACAAAAAGGGATGGTGTCGTCGGATCTTTCCGGCAAGCTTTATGGGGGCGGGAGACCCCCGGCGGTGGGGATCGGGGGTGGGGGGCCTGGCTTGGTTCCTCCGGACCCCGGGAGAGCCCGCCGGGGACCCCTGCCCCGAAAGTTGGGGCCGAGTCCCGCGGCTCCAGGGTGGAAACGAGCAAAGGGAGGAGTTGCGGATGAAGGTCCCACGGACTCTGCTGGGGTCCGATCCCCGGTTTGTGCGGCATCTCCTGGCCGGGCCGGATGCGTTCCGGAGGGCTGACGAAGGGCCCGATCCCCGCTTCTACGAGAAACCCCGGAAGGTGGCCCACCTGGACGCCACTGCCCTGGCCACGGTGGAGACCCTGGTGGGGGCCCTGGTGTGGGAACGTCGCCCCGTCATGTTGGACCTTATGGCCTCCTGGGATTCCCACCTCCCGACGAGCCTCTCCCCCGCCCGTCTGGTGGGGTTGGGCCTGAACGAGGAAGAACTCCGGGCCAATGCACGCCTGACGGAAAGGGTGATCCACGATCTCAATGCCGACCCTCGTTTGCCCTTCCCGCCGGATTCCTTCGATGTGGTGCTGAATGTGGTGAGCGTCGAGTACCTGACGAAGCCGGTGGAGGTGTTCCGGGAGGTGGGACGGGTCCTGAAGCCCGGGGGGCTGTTTCTGGTGGTGTTCAGCAACCGGTGGTTTCCTCCCAAGGTGGTGAGGGTTTGGGAGGAAGCGTCCGAGCGGGAGCGGGTAGAACTGGTGGAACTCTTCTTCCGCGATGCGGGATCCTTCGACGAACCCCGGCTTTTCATGTCCATGGGGTTGCCCCGGCCGGAGTCGGACCGGTATTGGGAGACGGGAGCTCCCAGCGACCCGATCTTTGCCGTGTTCGCCGAGAAGAGGGGCGGCGGCCCCGGTCGCCCCACCCGGACGGTTCCCCCCGACCCTGCCTGGACGGAGCCTGACCCGGTGGGGGTCGCCGAAAGGCTTCGGCAAGCCCTCACCACCCTCCGCTGCCCCCATTGCGGGCATCCCCTGAGCCGTTGGGCTGTCCCCGACGACCCCTGCATCG
The DNA here is from genome assembly GCA_030550695.1 of Gemmatimonadota bacterium. GTDB lineage: Bacteria > Gemmatimonadota > Gemmatimonadetes > Longimicrobiales > Gaopeijiaceae > JAUQOX01. Next base: position 3,008 of record JAUQOX010000076.1, read on the forward strand.
ATTGGGATGTGGAGTACCTGTGGATCTGCTTCAACGACGCCTGCCCCTTCGTGGTCCGGGGTTGGCGGGTCCTGTGGGAACAGGGTCAGGAGGGCCACAGCTACCGGTTCCTCCTCAACCCCAAGACAGGCGGCGCCACCACCGTCGCCATCCGGGGCCTCCACGACCTCACGCCGGGGATTGTAGGGGGAGGGTGGGTGGCCGTCTGGAAAGACCGGCCGCCCACCGGGGCATCTCAAAAGTAGGCCCTGGCCGCCTCCAGCACCCTTCGCCAGGCCTCGGGCACCAAACGCCCGTGACGGGGGAGGTTGGGGGGAAAGCTCCACAGGTGGGCCAGCTCCACCTGGGCGTCCTTGGTCGATGCCGGGATGAGGACCTCCTTCCTGGACACCAAGGGCGTGTACCATTTGGGATTGCCGGCCTCGTTGAGGGGAGCGGAGAGGAGGGTGCCCGAGACGGTTTCCCCCAGCACGACCCAGGGCCGTTCCCCCCGGTAAAGGGTGGATGGGCCGGGGGGGAGGGGAGAGCGGCAAAGTTCGCCGGGCCACAGCACTTCGCCTCCTCGTGTCCCCACCCCCAGCCGCTCCGCCAGGAGCTGCCGGGGATCTCCACCCCCGGCATCCAAGACCTCCAGCTGGTACTCGCTCAAGGCGCCGGCCCAGCAGATTTCCCCGTCGAGGAACCCGACGAGCTGGGTGTGGGGACTTCCGGGCGCCCTGAGGCCAAGGGGGTGGACCGCCACCAGAAGGACAGCCTGGGGGGGTGGGGGGTAGGCCAGGCTTCGCAACAAGTCGGCCCCAAGGGCCACCACGGTTCCCGGAGGGAGGGTGGGCATGGGGAAAAGCTGGCGGCCGGGGCAAGGAACGTCCAGGCTTCGGGGGGTCCCCGGCCGGGGGCAGGGGGTGGGGGCTGGCAGGTTTCCCCGAAGGACGGTGGAGGGACCGGTGGGCGTCCGTCCAGGGGGGCTCTTCTTGCCCTGAACGCCTGTTCTTGCCATCCTCGACCGTTCCTCGGGTTCTTTTTTCGGCAGCAGGAGCGCCCCGATGTCCATCATGGATTCGCGACCGGAAGGGTCGAGGGCGTTGTCCCCTCGGTTCTCTTTCCTCGTTGTCCGTCTCGCCCTCGTCCTTTCCCTCGGGGCCCCGGCTCCGACGACCCTGAAAGCTCTTTCCACCTTTTCCTTGCCGGCCACGGAAGCCCTCGCCTTCACCCGGTACCCGGCAAGGATGCTTCCGCCGCCAGCCCCTCAACTGCCTCCCCAGGTCATTCCACCGGACACCACCTGGCAGGGGAAGAAGATTTTGACGGTGGACGACTACGGCCTTTGGCGTACCATCGGAAGTGTGGCCCTGTCGCCCGACGGCCGCTGGGTCAGCTTCGCCTACTCCCGGAGGGACACGGACGACTCCTTGTTCCTTCGGCCTTTGGCCGGGGGTGAGGGGAAGGTGGTGGTGCGGGGGGCCAACCCGTCCTTTTCCCCCGACTCCCGTTGGGTGGCCTACTACGTGAACCCCCCTGGAACGGGTGGAGGGCGGGCCGGTGGGGCGTCCGCCGGCGCGGCGGGCCGGGGTGGGGGTGGGGAAGCGGGCGCACCCCGGGCCCTGGAGCTCCTGAACCTCCAGAGCCGGGATACGGTGCGGTGGGAAAACGTGCAGAGCTTTGCCTTTGCCGCCGCCGGAAAGGCCTTGATCGTCAAGAAGAGGCCCCCCGAAGGGAACCCCCGGCATCGGGGAACCGACCTGCTGGTACGGTACCTGTCGGATGGTGCGGAGGAGATCCTGCCCTACGTCAACGAATGGGCCCTGGACGTGGCAGGCTCGAGGCTGGCCTGGACCGTGGACGGGCCGGAAGGGGAACAGAACGGTGTGTATCTTCTGGACCTGGCGAGCCGCCGGAGGGTGACCCTGGATGCCGAGAGGAAGGCCTCCTATGGCCGTCTCACCTGGGGCACGGACCGCGGGCGACCGTCGGCGGATGCTTTGGCCGTGCTGAAGGGGAGCAAGGACGACAAGCGGGTGGAGATGGACAACGCCCTCCTCCTGTGGCCGGCCCTTTCCCGCAGTCAGGCGCCCTTGCTCTTGGATCCCCGGCCGGCAACGGCGGACACGGTCCGGGGGGAGGGGAGGGAGGGGCAAGGCACAGTCGGGTCTTCCCGGCCCCCGGACCCCTTCCCCGAGGGGTGGGTCCTGTCGGAGAAGGGTGCCCTCCGTTGGTCTCCCGACGCCCGCCGGATCTTCGTGGGCACCCGTCCGCAACAGGCGGCCCCCAACACCCTTTGCCGGCCGGCCGGCGACGGGGGGGGCGGGCGGGGACGAGGTGGGGGGGAGGGGTCCGGGGGCGGGACGGCAGGTGGTCCCCTTACGCGGATGGCTTCGCGGGTGGATGCCGCCGGAAGGCCTCTGGGGCCGGAGGAGGTGCAGGACGGGATCTGCCCGGAGTTCGTGGCCAACGTGGACATCTGGCACGTCCGGGACCGGGAATTGCAGTCCGTGCAGATGGTTCAAGCCAACCGGGAGCGGAATCGGGTCTACACGGGGGTGGCTCATGTGGAAGCCGCCTCCGTCCGCTTCGTGCCCCTGGCCGATACGACCATGGCCACGGTGGAGCTGAGCCCCAACGGAAAGGTGGCCATGGGTAAGGACGGTCGGGCATACGTGTCGGACTGGGAGCCGTCCTACGCCGATGTGTACCTGGTGGATCTGGCCACCGGACATCGCACCCGGGTTCTGGAAAAGCACCTCAGAACCTTGGGCTTCAGCCCCCGGGGCGATCACTACCTCTACTGGAAGGACGGCCACGTCTGGAGCTTTGCTCCCGCCACCGGCCGCCATACCAACCTGACCCGGGATCTGCCTGCCTCTTTCGTCAACGCCGAGTACGACCGGTTCGGCGAGAAGCCCCCCTACGGGATCGCCGGTTGGACGGCGGACAGCTCCGGGGTGATCTTGGAAGCCCGCTACGACCTCTGGCATGTCCCCCTCGGCGGGGGAAAGGCCGTCAACCTCACCGGCGGATTGGGGGAAAGCCGGGAAATCCGCTTCCGCATCCTGGATCTCGATCCTTCCGAGGAACTGGTCGATCTCCGGAAGCCCCTCATACTGACAGCTTACGGGCAATGGACGAAAAAGGCGGGGTTCTATCGCCTCGAAGGGAGGCGCCTCGAGGAGTTGGTCTACGCCGATGCCCGTTTCGCAAGGGTCCAGAAAGCCGACTCCGCGAACGTAGTCCTCTTTACCCGCGAGGATTTTCGCACTTTTCCGGATTATTGGGTCTCGGGATTGGATTTTGCCGATCCCGTCCGCGTGACCGATGCCAATCCCCAGCAGGCGGAGTTCAATTGGGGAAGGACCGTTCTATTCGATTATTGGACCCGTGACAGCGTTCGTCTGCAGGGCGTCCTGGCCATTCCCGACGATTACCGTCCGGGGGAGAAGAGGCCCATGCTGGTGGACTTCTACGAGAAGATGTCCCAGAACCTGCATGCCTACCCCACCCCCGTCTACCGGGACACCCCCATGGTGGCCGGATACGTGAGTGCGGGTTACCTGGTGCTCCTCCCCGACATCCACTTCAGGTTGGGCGCCACCCATTCACAGATGCTCGAGTGCATCAACCTGGCCGTGGACGAGGTGGAGAAGATGGGCTATGTGGATCCCAAACGCATCGGGCTTCATGGGCACTCCTTCAGCGGACAAGGCTCGGTCTACATCGCCACCCACTCCGACCGTTTCGCCGCCATCGTAGCCGGAGCGGCCGCCACCAATCTGGTGAGCGATTTCAACCAGCTCTGGAAGAGCTCCGGCACCAACCAGCATGGCTACGACATCTACGGCCAGGGGCGGTTCGCCACCAATCCCTACGACGACCTGGAGCTGTTCCTGGACCAGTCGGCCACCCCCAACGCCGCCCGGATGAACACCCCTCTCCTTCTCCTGCACGGTACTGCCGACGGGAGCGTGGAGTGGCTCCAGGCCATCGAGTTTTTCAACGGGCTCCGCTGGTTCGGCAAGAACGTGATCCTCGCCTCCTATCCTGACGAGCCGCACCATCTGTCGCGGTACGAAAACCAGAAGGATTTCCAGATTCGGATGCAGCAGTTCTACGACCACTACCTCTGGGACCGCCCCGCCCCCCGCTGGATGACCCAGGGAAGGCCGTTCCTGCAGAAGGAGAGGGACCGGGCGATGCTGTCGCCCCAGGGTTCTGGAGGAGGGGGAGGGGGTGGGGGTGGCGGCGGCCGTTGAAGGGGCGGGGGGAGGGCGGTCCTGGCTCAAGGACCGGCCGGCGCCGTCCGATACCGGAGGAGGGCGGTGTCCAGGGAGCCTCCAAGGGGACGGCCGGGGCACCCTGGCGGACAGAGGGGTAGCCGGTAGGGGAGGGGAGAAAGGGAAGGGCCTCGGCAGGGTGGGAGCCTCTCCAGGGCCGGACAGGGGCGGAAGCTCCCGGCCGCGGACACCCGGTGGGCTATGAAGGAGCACGAAGAGCAAAGGGATCCCCAAAGAAGTCGTTTCGCACCCGGGGAAGACCCTGGGGATGCCCCTGCGGGGGAGTCCCCCCCCCGTGGTGGTGAGACGCCGGGGCCTTCGCCCCTGGCGGGCTTCCCGCCTGGTGAAGGGGAGCCGGCCCGCGGCGAACACCCCTTCCTGGCCGACGCCAGGGAATTGGCCGAGATCACCCTGGAGCGGTCGCCGGACCCGGTCTTCTGGATCGCTCCCGACGGCAGGCTCCTCTTCGCCAATGCCGCCGCCAGCGCCCTCCTGGGCTATCCCAGGGACGCCCTCCTCCGCAAGACCATCAGCGACCTGGACCCTCACCTTCGCCCCGAGCTCCTCCCCGCACGCTGGGAGCAACTCAGGAAGCTGGGTTCGCGACGCTTCGAAACGGAACTCCGCGCCCGAGACGGCACCTTGGTGCCGGTGGAGGTGTCCGCCCATCTGGTACACCACAAGGGGAAGGAGCTTGATGTCTGCACGCTCAGGGACCTCCGCCCCCAGCGGGCAGCGGAAACCGCCGCCCGGTTGGGAAGGATCCGGACCCAAAACCTCATGGAAGCTTCTCCCATGGGGATCCTGGTCTACCGTCTGGAGGAGGACGGCCGTCTGGTGCTGGCGGCGGCGAATCCGGCTTCGGACCGCATTTTGGGCATCAGAACCTCGGCGCTGGTGGGCCTGACCATCGAAGAGGCCTTCCCGGGGCTCGTCGGTACCGAGATCCCCGGCCGGTACCGGGCCCTGGCGGAACACGGCGGGATGTGGCGGTGGGACGATGTGCTCTACGGCCACGGGAAAATCCACGGGGCCTACGAGGTGATGGCCTTCCAGGCGGCGCCGCGAGAGCTGGTGGTGATGTTCCATGACATCACCCCCCGGAAGCGGGCCGAGGAAGAGAAAAGGAGGAGCGAGGAAAGGCTGCGCCTGGCCACCCATGCGGCCCAGGTGGGGGTTTGGGAGTTCATCCCCGCCGAGGACCACGTGGAGTGGGACGAACTCATGTTCCGCCTGTACGGTCTGGATCCGGTCCGGGGGCCCCTGACCCTCGAGGATTGGCGCAGTCGCATCCATCCCGAAGACCGAGGGTGGGCGGACGCCACCTTTCTGGCTCCCCTCCAGAGCGGGAGCCACCCCTTCGAGACGGAGTTCCGGATTGTCCGGGCGGACGACGGCCAGGTGCGGGTGGTCCGATGCCGGGGGATCGTGCTCCGCTCGGAGGGGGGAGAACCCCTCCGGATCATCGGCACCAACCAGGACATCACGGAAGCCCGCCAGTACCTGGATGCCCTCCGCAGTTCGGAGGAGCGCTTCCGAAGCGTCATCGAGCAGTCCAACGAGGGGATCTACATCCTTCACCAGGGCCGCTTCGACCTGGTGAACCGGCGCTTCTGCGAAATCACCGGTACCACCCCGGAACACCTGAGGGACCCCCAGTTCTCCTTCTGGTCCCTGGTGGCCCCGGAAAGCCAAGCGCTGATCCGGGAGCGGGCGGAACTCAGAGCCCGGGGAGAGGCGGTGCCTTCTCTGTACGAGTTCGTGGTCCTCACCCCCCAGGGGAAGAAGAGACGGGTGGAGGCTTCGGTCACGGAGATCGATTATCGGGGAAGCAAGGCCATCTTGGGTTTCCTTCGGGACGTGACGGAGCACGCCAAGCTGGAGGAGCAGCTCCGCCAGGCCCTCAAGATGGAGTCCCTGGGGCGTTTGGCCGGCGGAGTGGCCCACGACCTGAACAACCTCCTCTCCCCGATCTTGGGCTTTGCCGAGCTCCTTCTGGAGGACTTGTCCCCTGCCGATCCCCGTCGGGAGTTTGCCCAGGAGATCCTCCGTTCGGCGGGCCGGGCCCGAGATCTGGTGAGACAGCTCCTGGCCTTCGGACGGAAGCAAACCTTGGAGTTCCGGTCGGTGGACCTGAACACCCTGCTGGGGGACTTCGGCAAACTCCTGCGCCGCACCATCCGGGAAGACATCCGGCTGGAATTGGACCTGGAGCCCCACCTTCCTCCCATCCGGGCGGATGCCGGCCAAATCCAGCAGGTGATCATGAACCTGGCCGTGAATGCCCAGGAAGCGATGCCGGGCGGGGGAAAGCTTTCCATCCGCACCCGGAGGCAAGAACTGGACGAAGCCTTCTGCGAGAATTACGCGGGGCTCAAGCCCGGCGAATACGTGCTCCTGGAGGTGACCGATACGGGAGTGGGGATGGAACCGGCGGTGACCGCCCTGATCTTCGAGCCGTTTTTCACCACCAAGGCCCATGGGACGGGGTTGGGCTTGAGTACCGTCTATGGAATCATCCAGCAACACGGGGGAGCCATCTCGGTTTCCAGCGAACCCGGGAGGGGGAGCAGCTTCCGTTGCTACTTCCCGGCGGAAGGCGCCGCCCCTGCGGCCGAGGAGGAAGAAGCGGCCTCGTCCCTCCCCCTTCCCCAGCGGTCGGGCACCATTCTGGTGGTGGAAGACGACGAGGCCGTCCGCACCCTGGTGGAGTCGGTTCTCAAGCGGCAGGGTTACTCGGTCCTCGCCTTCGCCGACGCCCGGGGCGCCTTGGCCTTCCTGGACGGGTATGGGGGCGGACTGGACCTTCTCTTGAGCGACGTGATCCTGCCCGGAATGGACGGCAGCGTTCTGGCCCGGGAAGTTCGGGCCCGTCATCCGGAGACCCGCATCCTCTTCATGTCGGGCTACACCGACGACATCATCACCGAGCGGGGCGTCCTGAAGGACGGTCTGCACTTCTTGCCGAAACCCTTCACCGTCCGCCAGCTCGTGGGCAAGGTCCAGGAGATCCTGGGTGTGTGAGTCGAAAAGGAGGCCGGACCCCTCGAGAAACCTCGCCCAGCCCTGTCTCGTAGCAGAGGAGATGAGATGGTTTTTCCCGGCTTCCGAGCCGGTTCCTTCGGAGCCGCGCCGAGGGTCCCTCAAAAGATGAGACGGCTTTCCGGGCCTGCCGGGTCCCTGGTTCTCTTCGTTCCCCTGCTTCCCGTCCTGCTGGTGGGGGGCGGGTGCTGGCCCCTTTCGGCCCAGGCGGGTCCGGACGAGGAGGCTTCGAGCCGTCTCTGGGGCCGGGTTCACACGGTTCGGGGGGAGGTTCTCGAAGGGTTCCTCCGGTGGGGACGAACCAAGACCCATTGGGCGGATCTCCTCTGGGTGCGGAAACGCCTGGCGGAGGTGGCGGTCGTGGACTGGACGCCGGGGGGTGAACTCGTTCCCCCCCAGCGGGTCGTGGAGTACGGGGGGTACCGCGTAACCTGGGACGAAGAGGATCTTACGCTTCCGGAGACCACGGAGGCCGGGCTTCGCTTCGGGCACGTGGCGGCCCTTCGGGTGTTGGAGGGGGATTCGGTGAGGTTGGAGCTCCGCTGGGGGGGCAGGGTGGGAGGAGAGCCGGAGGCCTGGAGGCTCGAACCCGTGCCCGGCGTGCAAGTGGTGGCGAGCCGGGGCTCCCCGGACCTGGGGCCCGCCCTCCGGCAGATCTGGGTGGAGGTGCCGGGGAAGAGGCCGGTGGCGGTGCCCTGGCGCGACCTCCGGGAGGTGGAGTTCTTCCGGGCCCCGGAGGGGGCCGCTCCGGCCGGTTCCCGCTTGTTCGGGACGGTGGAGGACCGGCAGGGGCGCACCTACTCGGGGTATCTGGCCTGGTCGGACCGTCAAGTGATGGAGACCGATACCCTGAATCTGGGGCGGGGACGACGGGTGCGGATGGGGGAGGTGGCCGCGTTCCGTCGGAGGCCCGGGGGCGTGGAGCTGACTTTGCGGAGCGGCGAGGTCGTCGAAGCCCGCTACCTCCCCGAGTTCGGCTCGGCGAACCTCCTGCGGGTGTCCGATCCGGCCCTGGGTGTGCTGGAGATCCGATGGGGGGAGGTGACTTCCGTCCGCTTGCATCCGCCCGGGCCTGCCGTGTCCGCCCTGGGGAAATGGGAGTCGTTTACGGGGAAACTTCTTTCCGGGACCGTGGTCACGAGCACCGGGGAGGAGCTTTCGGGGTGGGTCCTTTGGGATGCCGACGAAGGGGGTAGCTGGGAGATCCTGGACGGCCGTCAGGGAGGTGCGCGGCTCTACGTGGAAATGGGCCAGGTGGCGGC